>NZ_CALPDA010000003.1:0-224018 GCF_943193145.1 Adlercreutzia aquisgranensis
AGCCGCCTCCGCGGTGGACGCCCTCATCGACGCCATCGGCACGGTGGAGCTGACCGAGGCCTGCAAGGCTGCCATCGGCGCGGCCCGCGCCGCCTACGACGCCCTGACCGACGTGCAGAAGCCGCTGGTGGAGAAGTTGGACGTGCTGGAAGCGGCCGAGCAGTCCTACGCCGACCTGGAGGCGGGCGCCGGCACGGCCGAGGGCGCCACGGTTTCCGGTCTTGCGGTGGCCCGGGGCGTTGCCCAGGTGGCCGCGATGGCTGCGGCCCTGGCCGAGGGCGACCTCGACCCGGCCGACCCGGCGCTGCCCGCCGAGCCCACCGAGGCCGACCGGGCCGTCGCCTCTGCGGTGGACGCCGTCATCGGCGCCATCGGCACGGTGGAGCTGACCGAGGGCTGCAGGGCTCGCATCGACGCGGCCCAGGCTGCTTACGCGTCGCTCACCGAGGTGCAGAAGGGCCTGGTGACCAAGCTGGCCGACCTGACGGCCGCCGAGCAGCAGTACCGTGCGCTGGAAGAGGAGGCGAAGAATCCCAAGCCCGAAGACCCCAAGCTTCCCAAGCCCGAGCAGTGGCAGGACGTGACCGATACCGTGACCGACGGCAACGGTTACTACCGCTTCGACAACCTGCCGGTGGTGGACGAGAAGGGCAAGCCCTACGAGTACCGCATCCGCATGGTGAATCCTGCCGGCGCCGAGTACATTGCTGCCGTGAACGTGGGCGGCGACGACAATGCCGACAACGACCTGCATCCGGCCGACGGCACCGCCGACAGCGCCGGCATGGGCTACACCGATCCGCTGGAGGTTCTGCTGAAGCGCGGCTCGATGCAGGCGGCCAGTTCGCGGGCTGCGGCCGACGTCAACGGCACCGAGGACGGCAATCCTGACCAGCCGCAGGCTCCGGGCGACGCGGGCGGTTCGCAGCGCCCCGGCACCTCGGTGTGGGTGTACGCGCCCACTGCCTACGGCCATGCGTTCCAGATGCTCAACGCCAACCAGTGGACCCGCGAGGCCGGCCAGGCTGTCGATCCGGCATTCTACCTGGAGCCGCCTAAGGAAGACCCCGAGCCGCCCGAGCCGGTGGTGCCCGATCCCGAAGTGCCCGAGCCTCCCGTGCCCGACGACCCGAAGAAGCCGGCCACTCCGCTGCCGAAGCCCCCACTGTCGTTCTTCCCGCAGACCGGCGACAGCATTGCGATGGTGCTGGCCATGGCCCTGGTAGCCGCAGCGGCCCTGGCGCTGCTGCTGGTAGCCTGGCGCCGCCGCAAGAAGGAGGAAGAGGAGTAGGGGGTAACCCTGGCAAAGAGAAGCGGATCCAAGCGGGTCCGCTTCTCTTTTAGTGCGATAGCGGAGTGTGCGAAGGCGATGTGAGGCGACGCGGCGGCAGGCGAAAAGGCCGCATAACGGGCTTTTCTGTCATCGGCTCTGACCTGGGGTTATGTAATGTTTTACCAGGTCATAAGCTTGCTTGATTATTAATCGAGTTGCTAGTTGTACGACGCACAACCGTCATTCTTGTCAGCTTCCGAACCCGCCTTGGGCCTTGTCTGCTTTGGGCTCTTGCCCGTTTCGGGACGGGTGGAAGGGTCCCTCGCTCGTCCTCGCTCCGCGCGCCCTCGGGGTTTCGGCCTTTCGCCGCTGCGGAATAGCTCGGGACCCTTCCGCCGGTCCCTCCGCTGCTCCGTGGCGCCCTGCCGCTGCGCTTCGCGTGCCGCTGGCCATCGCCCTCCATTGTCGCTTGCCCTGCCGCTGCCGCGATGTGGCCTCCCTACGCTGGCGTTTTTGCTTGTCCTGCTACTGGTCCGCTCCTTAAGGTTTCCTAAGCAATGTGGGGCGGAGGTGGGTCTTCGCTTGGGATGCCTGCCGGTTGTTGGCGAGGGTATAATGGCCACACGGTATCTGCGCGGGTGGTTTCGCGCGGATCGGGGAGAAGCGGAGGAACTCATGGGGACGGCAATCGGCGGTTGGTCTGTCGGTGGGGCATCGAGCGGTGACGTTGGGCGCTTCGGGCATGCGGGGCTGCGGGCGACGGCTATGGCGGCTGCGCTGGCGTTGGCCCTTGCGGGCTGCGCGAGCGACGAGCCTTCCGCCGAGGCGCAGACCGACGCTATGCCAAACGATGCGGCCATGACTCCCGCCTACAGTGCCTTCGCGGGCGTGGTTTCCACCGCAGGTGACGTGGAGGTTAACAAAAAGGCTGACGTGGCCGTGGGCGAGGTGAAGGTGTCGGCCGGCGACGTGGTTCACGCGGGCGACGTGCTGTTCACCTACGACGTGGAGTCCGCCGGCCTCGACTTGGAGAAGGCGCAGCTGGAACTCGCTCAGATGGAGAGCGAGCTTTCCATGACCCGCGCCAACAAGGAGGCCCTCGAGAAGGAGAAGGCCAAGGCCGAGGAGAGCCTGCAGCTGTCCTATTCCCTGGAGATTCAGGAGAAGGAGACGGCCATCATGGAGCAGGAGTACCGCATCCAGACGAAGCAGCGCGAGATCGAGCAGCTGGAAGCGCTGGTGGCCGACGCCGACGTGGTGAGCCCCGTCGACGGAACCGTGCGCTCCGTGAGCGACGGCAGCTCCGATTCCTCGGGCGCCTACGGCTACGACGGCAGCTCCGGCGCATCGGGCAGCGGCTCCGATGCCTTCATCGTCATCTCGAAGACCACCGACATCCTGGTCATGGGCAGCGTGGACGAGGCGAACCTGGCGGAAGTCTACGAGGGCATGGAGGTGGCCGTGCGCGCCCGGGCCGGCAGCGGCGAGTGGAGCGGCACCGTCACCTCGATCGAAACCGACAAGCCCCTGCAGCAGAACAGCTACTACTACGACCCGTCCCAGTCCAGCAAGTACCCCTTCTACGTGGCCTTGGATTCCACCGAAGGCCTGGTGGTGGGCCAGCACGTCTACATCGTGGCGGAGTGGGGCGCCTCGGGGATGATGGGCGGCGCGCCAGGCGTCGACGGGATGGGCGGCATGGAGGGCCTAGGCGACCTGGGCGGTTCCGTCGATTCCGAAATCGGCGCGGTGGACGGAGAGGGCTTCGCGGACGCGACGGATGATTCCCTGCCTGCCTCTTCGGAAGGCTCCGTCCGGGCGCTCGACACCGACGCGCTGTCCTCGGCGGGCCCTGGCCCCGCGGCCAGCGCCACGATAAACGTGCGTTAGGGGGCGCCATGCTGCTTGAGATGCACGACATCCGCAAGGAGGTGCAGCGCGGTCCCGAGCGCATCCTCATCCTGCGCGGCATCAACCTGTCCGTGGAGGAAGGCGACTACGTGGCCATCATGGGGCCTTCGGGGTCGGGGAAGACCACGCTGCTGAACCTTGTCGGCTGCCTGGACGTTCCCACCTCCGGCTCCTACACCTTCGCCGGCCGCGACATCACCGCCTGCTCGGCCAAGGAGCTCTCGCGCCTGCGCAATCGCGACATCGGCTTCGTGTTCCAGACGTTTCACCTGCTGCCGAAGCTGACCGCCCTAGACAACGTGGCCCTGCCGCTGCTCTACGGCGGCGTGCGCAAGGCCGAGCGCCGGGCGCGGGCCCAGGAGGCATTGGAGCGCGTGGGCCTGGCGGACCGGATGAGCCATCGGCCCGACCAGCTCTCCGGCGGCCAGAGCCAGCGTGTGGCCATCGCCCGGGCAGTGGCCACCAACCCCCGTCTCATCTTGGCCGACGAGCCCACTGGCGCCCTTGATTCAGCCAGCGGCCAGGCCATCATGGAACTGTTCGACGATCTGCACCGCGACGGGGCCACCATCGTCATGATCACCCACGACGCCGACGTGGCCCGCTGCGCCGATTCCGTCATCCACCTGCGTGACGGAGTGTTCGTGGACGAGCCGGCGACAAGCGCGCGGGGGCGTCGGGCGCACCATGGCACGAGCGCCCCCGGCTACGGGCACGACCCCGCAAGGAGACATCATGAGTAGGCGCCTGTCCGCGGGACGCATTTGCCTGGTGGCCGCCGTGGTGGCCGCAGCCGTGGTGGCTCTGGTGGGGGGCTTGGGCCTGGCACGCCAGCTATCGGTGAAGCCGGTGCCCGTCTACCCGGTGTCCCAGGTGTCCCAGAGCGACTTCTACTTCGGCGGCGACACGCTTATGGGCGATGTGCGCGCCGACCGCATGCAGAAGGTGTTCCTGTCCGACACCCAGATCATCGCCGAGCTGCATGTGGCCGAGGGCGACATGGTGCAGGCCGGCGACGTACTGGCCACCTTCGACACGTCGCTCACCAAGATCGACGTGGAAAAGGCGCGCATCGCCGCGGAGAAGCGCAAGCTGGAGCTGGCCGACGCGCAGCGCGAGCTGGAGCGACTGCGTAAGGCCTCGGCCAGCGAGGGGCTGGAAGGCGAGCTGGCCGCTCTGGAGGCGCGCCGCGACGAGCTGCTGGGCGCCGACGGCGAGCTGGCGGCGGAATACCCCCGGCTTCCCCTGGGCGACTTCACCCAGGAAAGCCCCCGCTACGTGGCCCTTGGCCAGGACGACGTCTCTGCGCTCGACCTGCTCGAGCAGGCCGGTGCCGATGAGGCCTACGTGGTGTTCGTCGATCAGGTCGACGGCGTGCCGCTGGCCTACACCGGCATGCGCATCGTGTGCGGCAACGACGATGCGATTGGCCGGGGAGAGCCCGATGACGGTACCGAGGCAGCCGGCAACCCGGATGGCGGCAGCGCCGAAGCGGAAGCAACTGGCGATGAGGCCGGTTCCGGATTGGCGGCCCAGGCGGACGGGGCGGCTCCCGACATCCGCTGGTCGTTCTTCGAGCCGGCGCCCCTGGAGCCAGCCGACCCCGACGAGGCGCAGCTGGCCGACGCCCAGGCTCGGGCCGAGTCCCTGGAAGCCGTGGAGCGCGATATCGCCCGCGTGCAGGAGCTGCTGGCGGCGGCCTACCCGAAGGCCCAGCTGGTGGTTATGATCGCCGACGAGGAGCGCCGCATCCAGAAGCTGCAGGCCGACGTCAACCTGGCCGATTTGGACTACCGCCGCAAGGAAGCCGAGCTGGGGGACGGCACCATCGTGGCCACGGAATCGGGTCGGGTGGTGACGGCCCAGCAGTATCCTTCGGCCGGCAACCCCGCCTTGGTGGTGTCGGCTGGCGGCGGCATGCTGGTGAACGCTTCGGTCTCCGAATTCGACCGCGACAGCCTCGCCCCCGGCGACACCGTGTCGGTCATGTCGTGGAACACGGGCCTCACCTGCGAGGGCACCGTTCAGTCCGTGGGCACCCAGCCTTCCGGCACGGAATCCTACGGTTTCGGCACCACGGAGACCTCGCTCTACACCGCGCTCATCGCGCTGCCCGACGACGCCGGCTTCCCCGAAGGCGACTTCGTGGAGGTGACGCTGAGTGCTTCCAACAGCGAAGGCGGACGCTACCTGCCCAACATGTTCATCCGCTACCAGGACGGCCAGCCCTTCGTCTACGTCGCCGACGAGAACGGCCTGCTGCAGCAGCGCTTCCTTACCATCGGCAACGATTTGTGGGGCGAGCTGACCGAGGTGAAAGCCGGCCTCGACGATAACGAGCAGATCGCGTTTCCCTACGGTTCCGACGTCTTCGAAGGCGCCCAGACGACTCCGGGCTCCTACGAGGACCTGATGACGTACTAAGGAGGCGGCACCGCTATGCTTGAGAGCATCTCGCTTGCGCTTCAGGGCCTGTGGACCCACAAGATGCGCTCGTTTCTCACCATGCTGGGCGTGATCATCGGCATCGCCTCCATCATCACCATCGTGTCCACCATCAACGGCACGAATCAGCAGATCAAGGACAATCTGGTGGGTGCCGGCAACAACGTGGTCAGCGTGCGCGTTACCCAGGACGGCAACCCGGTGGAGTTCTCCTACATGGCCATCCCCGCCTCGGTGCGCCCGTTGGATGCCGACGTTGCGGACTACCTGGGCACGCTGCCGGGGGTCGATTCGGTGGCGCTGTTCCGGTCGAACAGCGGAGGTGATGCGGTGTCCTTCGGGCGCACTCAGTTCACGGGCAACCTGTACGGCATCGACGAGCGCTACTTGGATGTGGTGGGATCGTCGGTCGCCCGCGGACGCGCCTTCACCGAAGAGGACCGGGTGAACAATCGCAAGGTGGCCCTGGTGGACCAGAAGACGGCATCCACCCTGTTCGGTGGCGAGGATGCCCTGGGCAGCATCATCGAGGTGAAGGGCGAGCCGTTCGTGGTGGTGGGCATCACGGCTAAGGACGTTACCACCGAGCCGGTCATCAACAGCGTGGAGGAGTACCGGCTCTACAGCGCCTCGGCCGCCGGCGCCATCTACATCCCGCTGGAAAGCTGGGAGGTGGCCTTCCGCTACGACGAGCCCCATTCCCTCGCGGTGCGCGCCTCGAGCGTGGACGAGATGACGGTGGCGGGCAACGGGGTGGCCGAAGCGGTGAACGCCTATGCGGTGACTTCCGACGACTACGCCTACGCCGCCGACAACCTGCTGGACAAGGCCGCCAGCCTGCAGAACCTCTCGAAGTCGGCCAACGACCAGCTGCTGTGGATCGCCGGCATCTCGCTTCTGGTGGGCGGTATAGGCGTCATGAATATCATGCTGGTGTCCGTGACCGAGCGCACCCGCGAGATCGGCCTGAAGCTGGCCATCGGCGCCAGCCGCTCCCGTATCCGCCTGCAGTTTCTTACCGAAGCGTCCGTGCTCACGCTCATCGGCGGCGTGCTGGGCGTGGCGGGCGGAATCGGCCTTGCCTACCTGCTGTCGTCGGTGATGGGCATCCCCGTGTTCGTGAGCGTGCCCGCCTGCCTGGTGGCTGTTGTGTTCTCCATGGTCATCGGCCTGGTGTTCGGTTTGGCCCCCGCCCTGAAGGCGTCGCGCCTGAACCCCATCGAGGCCCTGCGCCACGAATAGGCTGCCCGCCCCGCTGCTTCCCTCGTCCCGCGCGCACCCTCGGAGCCAGGGCCCTCCGCTGCTCTGTGGCGCCTGCCTGTTCCGTGCCGGGCCGAAGGGCTCCTCGCTTGTCCTCGCCCCGAGGGCGCCCTCGGGGCTGCGGCCCCTCGCCGCTGCGGAATCGCTCGGGACCCTTCGGCCCGGCACTCCGCTGCTCGCCTCTGTCCGCCCGCTCCGTGTCGGGCCGAAGGGCCCCTCGCTTGTCCTCGCCCCGCGTGCGCCCCGGGGCTGCGGTCCCTCGCCGCTGCGGAATCGCTCGGGACCCTTCCGCCCGACACTCCGCTGCTTTGTGGTGCTTCCTTCCCACCCGCAGGCCCGCTGCAGGTCGGTCGAATCGTGCATTTCAGGCAGGTTGGGGCGATTTTCTGCTTGAACCTGGCTGTAATGCACGATTTGGGTCGCCGCTTCGGGGGCGCAGGTGGCGTCACTGCGGTTTGCGGGGTGGTGGCGCTGCAGCTCGTGGAGTTGAGCGGGGTGGAACAGTTTGGCTGCCTAGCGGGGAATGTCCAGGTCGGCGTATTTGTCGGGGTTGCCGCTTTCGCCGATTTCGGTGGGCTCGCCATGGGCGGTGAAATCGCTGTAGCCTACGGGCATTTCGCCACCGTCGCCTTCGCCGGCATGGGCGATCTCGTCCTCGATCTCGGTCAGCGACAGCGGCTCGTCGCCCTTGAACACCGATACGTTCAGCATGCCGGCCAGCTTGCCGATGCAGGTGGTCACCACGGCGTCGCCGGTGACGTTGATGGCGGTGCGGCCCATGTCGAGGATGCGGTCGACGCCCATGATCATGGCCACGCCCTCGGCCGGCAGCCCCACGCTCTCGAACACCATGGCCAGCATGATGGTGCCCACGCCCGGAACGCCCGCCGTGCCGATGGAGGCCGACACCGCGGTCAGCACCACGGTGGCCAGCGCTGCGAACGACAGGTCGATGCCGAAGGCCTGGGCGATGAAGATGACCGCCACGCCCTGCATGATGGCGGTGCCGTCCATGTTGATGGTGGCGCCCAGGGGGATGGTGAACGACGTGATGCGCTGGTCGACGCCCACCTTTTTCTCCAGGGTGTCCATGTTCAGCGGGATGGTGGCGTTGCTGGAGCTGGTGGAGAACGCGAACAGCATCACCGGCACCATCTTCTTCAGGAAATGGAACGGGTTCAGGCGCGTGAACAGGAACAGCAGCAGCATGTACACCACCAGCAGCTGGATGAACAGGCCTAGGTACACCGTGGCGATAAACTTCACCATGGGCATGATACCGTCGAGGCCCAAGTTGCAGAACGTGCGCGCGATCAGACAGAAGATGCCGATGGGCGCCACCTTCAGGATGAGGCCGATCATGTACATCATCACGGCGTTGAACTGGGTGAAGAAGCGGTTCACGGTGGCTACCTTGCTGCCCAGGCGTCCCAGGATGAAGCCCAGCACCAGCGCGAAGAAGATGATCTGCAGCATGGTGCCGCCGTTCATGGCGGCCACGATGTTGGTGGGGACGATGTTGATGAGCATCTGGGCGATGGTCTGGTCGGTGGTGGTCGCTGTTGGGTCGACGCGCACGATCGACGCCATGTCCAGCCCCACGCCCGGCTGCATCACCTGGGCAAGGGCGATGGCGATGATGACGGCCAAAGCGGTGGTGCACAGGTACATGACGATGGTGCCGGCCCCCACCTTTCCCAGCAGCTTCGGGTTGCTCATGCTGGCGGCGCCGCAGACGATGGAGCAGAACACCAGCGGCACCACGATCATCTGCATCAGGCGGATGAACCATTGCCCCAGCACGTAGAACACGTTCTCCACCAGGATGTCGTTTACAGCCGATCCGGCGGGCGCGATGAAGCTGAGCCCCAGGCCCACCACGATGCCGGCGACCAGGGAGGCGAGGATCCAGGTGGTGAGGCCAGCGCTTTTGCGCGGCTCGTTCTTGCTGCTGCGGGACGGGGATGGTGCGGTGGTGGCTGTCATGGCGAACCTTTCGCGATGCGGTGCTGATTGCGCTGCAGCCCGGGAGCGGGGCAGCGGTTGCGTGCGTTGGGTACAGGGTAGCAGATTGCCGGCGAGGATGTCGCCTGGCTGCAGGTGCGTTGGGCGTTTGTGCGCGGTCATGCGTCTTTTCTGCGCGGTCCACCTGCGGTTCCGAATGACAGACGGCCTTGGTTCGCATGCTTGCCGTCCAACTTACGCGCGCGTCCTCCGGCTTGCCGGCACGCTTCTCGGCTTGCTGGCGCGTTTTCGGTTCGCATGCGCGTCCTCTGGTTCGCATGCGCGCCCCCTCGGCTTGCTAGCGCACCCCTTGGTTTACGTGCTAGCACCTCAGCTTAAGTCTTCGGTTCGCGCCGCCCTTCCGCATCAACCCCTCCTTTTTCAGAGATGGGTTAGTAGGGAGTTCGCGGGGGGGGCGCGGGGAACCCGCGGGGGCTCGCAGGGGGCTCGCAGGGAGTTCGCGGCCGTAATGAACGGTTTTGGCACTTGCGGCCGTCCCCGGCAGGCGGTTTCGGGCCGTAATGAACGGTTTTGGACACGTTGCCCATGGCTAACAGTACCAAAACCGTGCAATCCGGACGCGAATCGCTGGCGGGAGCCGGCTGGAGGTCCCAAAACCGTGCAATCCAGACGCAAACTGCCCACTTGGGGCGGCTAGCAGTACCAAAACCGTGCAATCCGGACGCAAACTGCCCACTTGGGGCGGCTAACAGTACCAAAACCGTGCAATCCGGCCCCGAATCGCTGGCGGGAGTCGGCTGGAGGTCCCAAAATCGTGCGATTTGGCCGCAAATTGTCGGCGGCGACTGCCGGGGTGCGAACTGCCGGTGTTGGCTGTTGAGACGCGAGCAGCGGGCTGCTCATCTTACGGTTCGGTAAGCTGGGCGATGCTGTCGGGGCCAGGCGGGTGGGGTATACTTGCGCTTACGGGAACCGGGCTGGCAACGATGCGGCGAAAGGGGGCGGCTGGTGAAGCTGCTGCTGGTTGAGGATGACGGGCTGCTGGTGGGCGCGCTTCGCGATTTGCTTGAGAGCGAAGGGTACGCCACCCGCAACGTGTCTCGGCAGGACGAGGCGCTGGCGCTGCTGGAATCGGAGCGCTTCGACCTCATGCTTCTGGACGTTTCCCTGGCCCAGGGCAACGGGTTTGCCGTCTGCCAGGGCGCCCGCACGCTGGCTCCCGATATGCCGGTCATCTTTCTCACCGCCTCCGACGATGAGTTCTCCACGGTGGCCGGGCTGGACCTGGGCGCCGCCGACTACATCGCCAAGCCGTTCCGCGCCCGCGAGCTGCTCTCCCGCATCCGCGCCGCGCTGCGCACCCGCGCTTCGGGCGTGCAGGAGCTCGTTGCCGGAAACCTGAGCTTGAACCCGTCGAGCGGGCAGGTGAGGAAAGCTGGCCGCGAGCTGTATCTTTCGGCTTTGGAATACCGCCTGCTGCTGTTTCTGCTGCAGAACAAGGGGCGCATCATCACCCGCGATCAGCTTGGCGACGCCTTGTGGGAGGCGGCGGGGGAGTACGTGAGCGACAACGCGCTCAACGTCTACATTCGCCGGCTGCGCGAGAAGATCGAAGACGACCCGGCCAACCCCGTCATCGTGACCACGGTGCGCGGCGTCGGCTACAAGGTGGCGGAGTAGGCTGCGGCATCGACTCCGCAACGGTCTGCCGGCGCAGCATCGGCAGCACGTTGCCAAGGCGAACTTGGTGGTTGTCGCCATGGTTTGTGATTCAAGCAAGGAGGAGCGCTCTCATGGGGTCGGTTGATTCCGCGGTTCGGCAGGGACTGGTCTTTTTCGCCGTCGCCCTCTGTATGGCAGCGGGCGCGTTTGTGCTGGCAGGGCGGGAGGCGGCGCTGTGCTGCCTAGCCGTGGCCTTGGCCGCCATGGTGTACTACCACGCCATCCTGTGGCTGCGTCACCGCCAGGTGCAGAAGCTTGCCCTGCGCATCGACGAGGTGCTGCACGGCTCCCGCGACGTCAGCTTCGTGAACTGTCGGGAAAGCGACATCGCCATGCTGGGCAACGAGCTTGGCAAGATGGTGGCCCGCTTGCAGCGCACGAGCAGCGACTTGGAGTGTCAGCGCCAATCACTAAGCGAGGCCCTGGCCGACGTGTCCCATCAGATCCGCACGCCGCTCACCACCATGGCGCTCATGCTGCCCGTTCTGGAAGGCGAGGCCGACCAGCGCGCCCGCAGGCGTTCCGTCCGTCAGCTGGAAGACATGCTCGAGCGGGTGTCGTGGCTGGTCACCACGTTGCTCAAGATTGCGAAGGCCGATGCGGGCGCCATCCGCATCACCAAGCGCGATACTACGCCCGCCGCTATCGCCCAGCGGGCCGTCCAGCCGCTTCTGGCCCAGCTCGACCTGCACGACGTGTCCCTGGAGATGGACTGCGATGAAGGTACGGTGCAGCTTGACGAGCTGTGGACCGCCGAGGCCCTGGAGAACATCGTGAAGAACTGCATGGAACACACGCCCGCCGGCGGCCGCATCCGGCTTGCCGCGGAAAACGATGCACTCACCTGCAGGTTCGTGATCACCGACACCGGATGCGGCATTGCGGAGGGCGAGCGGGAGCGCATCTTCGACCGCTTCTACAGCGACGGGTCCAAGCAGCCTTCCTCGGCGCTGACGGACGATGCGGCGGATGCTGGTTCGGCACGGGCTGCTCGCGGCGTGCGCGACGACGGTCGGCCGAGCGGGTTTGGCATCGGGCTTTCCCTGGCCATGTCGCTGGTGTCCATGCAGGAGGGCACCATCCGCGCCGACAACACCTCCGAAGGGGGCGCTCGGTTCACCATCACGTTCCCGAAGCTTGTCGTGTAGCTGCGAGGATGATGCTGCGGCGACCGGCTGGCGGGGGAGTGCGGCCGGCGCCGCTGCGAATCGGTGCGCTGCGAATCGTGCATGACGGGCAGGTTCTGCAGGAAAACCGTCCGAACCTGGCTGTCGTGCGTTGTTTCAGTGGCTGACTGGCGGGGGAGTGCGGCTAGAGGGGGGCGAGGCCGTGCGGGTTGGTGGAGGGGCGGGGCCGGGAGGGGGCGCCCGTGCTCAGACAGTCCTCGCTTCGCTGCGGAACTGCGCGCGGGACCCCCTCCCGGTCCCGCCCTGTGCGTTTTCCTTCGGGCCTCGCTCCGCTGGGCGTGCTGGTCGTGGGGACATTACGGTTCGGTAAGGGGGCGCGTAAGCTTTCGGTGATGCTGCTTTTCTAGACTGAGTGCAGAAGGGTAACTCTGCGCGAGAAGGAGGAAGTTGTGGATATCCTTTCCGTCAGCCATCTGACCAAGGTCTATGGGGAAGGGGAGCAGCGCACGCGGGCTTTGGACGATGTGTCGCTTTCCATTGCCGAAGGAGACTTCGTGGCCATCATCGGTGCTTCGGGGTCGGGGAAGTCGACGCTTTTGCACCTGATGGGAGGGGTTGACCGGCCCACTTCGGGGACGGTGCTCATGAACGGGCAGGACGTGTATGCCCGAAGCGACGAGGCGCTGGCGGTGTTTCGCCGTCGCGAGGTGGGGTTGATCTATCAGTTCTACAACCTGGTGCCGGTGCTCAACGTGGAGGAGAACATGACGCTGCCCGTGGCCCTTGACGGGCGGGTGGTCAACGACGAGCGCCTGCATGACCTGCTGAACCGGCTGGGGCTTGCGGGCAAGCGCGGCTGTTTGCCCAACCAGCTTTCCGGCGGTCAGCAGCAGCGCGTAGCCATCGGGCGGGCGCTCATGAACGCGCCGGCCATCGTGCTGGCCGACGAGCCCACGGGCAACCTGGACACGAAGAACAGCCGCGAGATCATGGAGCTGCTGGTGCAGTCGAACCGCGACTTCGGCCAAACGCTGGTGGTCATCACCCACGACGAGGACATCGCGCTCATGGCCGACCGCGTCATTTCCATGGAAGATGGTCGTATCGTGTCCGACGAGAGGATCCGCCGATGAGCGTGATGGGGCGCTTCACTACGCGCTCCCTGAAGAAAAACCTGGTCAGAACTATAGTTACCGTTCTGGGCGTGGCGCTTTCCGCACTGCTGGTGACGGCGGTGCTGTCCACGTTCGTCAGCTTGAACCGCTTCCTCTACGACATGGAGCTGGCGGAAAGCGGCAGCTGGGAGGCGTGCGTCGAGCTGGCCGACGGCGCGCAGGCGGCGCTTGCCCAGGAGGACGGCTCGCTGTCCGCCGCCGGTGCGCAGCTGGCGGCTACGCTGAGCGACATCGGCTTTTGCAGCTACGACGATTTGGGCGAGACCGGCGGCAACAACGACATGAGTTACCTGGCCCTCAAGGGCTTCACCGGCGACGTGTCGTCGGTGCTGGGGCTTCGCTGCACGGACGGGCGCCTGCCGCAGAGCGCTGACGAGGTGCTGCTGCCGTACAACCTTTCCGACGAGAACACCGGCTACGACAACGGCTACCGGCTGGGCGCCACCGTCACCTTGACGTTCGGTCAGCGCCAGGTCCCGGAGGGCCAGCCGAACGCGGAAGGGCGGCTGAACTCGTCTCAGGGCTTCTACGTGGTCGACGCCAACGGCGTGACGAGCGCCAACGGTGCCCGGCCGGAAGAGGTGGTCAGTGAGACGTTGGTGGACAAGCAGACCCGCAGCTTCACCGTGGTGGGCTTCTACTCCCGCTGGAACCAGGCGGTGGTTACCGGCGTGGGCTGGACTGCCTTCACCGCCGAGCCTCCCGCCCCCGGCGCCTTTACCGAAGCCTATCTGGAAGTGCCGGGCGCCCAGACGTCCGCCGAGGTGGAATCGGCCGCTACGCAGGCCTTCCCCGATGCCGAAGCGGTGCAGTTGCACAACTCTTTGCTGCGGGCGCGCGGCGTGACGTCGCAGTCGCCTTTGTGGGAGTCCTTCGGCGCCATCGTGGTGATTCTGGCCGTGGTGGTGATCGTCGCCTGCATCTCGCTGATCTACAACGCCTTCAACATCTCCGTGGTGCAGCGCATGCGCCAGTTCGGCCTGCTGGCCTCCATCGGCGCCACCAAGCGCCAGCTGCGGCGAAGTGTTGCCCTGGAAGGCGCCATTATCGCCGGCATTGGCGTGCCGCTGGGTATTTTGGCGGGTCTGGGCGCCACCGCGGCGGCTCTGGCCTGGGCAAACCCGTTGTTCATGGAGTCGATGGTGGGCGACGTCGGCCCCGGCGGGAACTATCTGGACGGGTTGTCCCTGGGACTGCACATCGACGGCGGCATCATCGCCTTCGCAGCAGTGCTTACCGTGTTCACGGTGTTCGCGAGCCTGCTCGTCCCCATGCTGCGGGCGGGCAAGGCAAGCCCCATCGAGTCAATCCGCGATACGCGTAGCGTGCGCATCGGCCGACGCGGCATGCGCAAGGCGGCTGCGGCAGCCCGCAGCAAGCGGGCCATCTGGACGCCGCGCGGCTTTGCCGGGCGCGTTATGGGCGTGGGGGGCACCATAGCTTCGCTGAACCGCTCCCGCGAGAAGTCGAAGGGCCGCACGGCCTCGGCGGCGCTGGCGGTGGCGGTGACGCTTATGATGACGGCGGGCCAGCTGGATGTGACCTTGAGCACCCTCACCCGTACCGCCGACGTCATCCCCTACGATTTCATGGTGTTCTCCTACGTCGACATCAATCGGCCGAGTGGGGACGGCGGGGAGCAGGCTGTCTCCGACGACGGCGACGCGCCCGCGACCGCCGACGACGGGGGCGCTGCGGACGCCGGCCCCTCCTACGACGAAGTCATCGACGCTTACGGTAATCTGTACCGCGACCTTTCCCAGGTTGAGGCCGTCCAGCCCCGCGGCTGGCAGGTGTCGTACGATACGGCCGGCATCGTGCCCGCTTCGGTTACAGGGGATGCGGTCGGCATGGTGAAGGCCGAGCTTCCCGACGGCGACTGCATGCCCTTGCTCACGGTGTGCCTGATGGACGACCAGCTGTTCGACGAGCTGTGCAGCCGCGTCGGCATCGATCCGCAGGAGATAACCGAGAGCGAAACGCCGAAGGCCATCGGCGCCGGCACCACCTACAGCCGCAATCCGGAAACGGGCACGTTCTCCGAGCAGAGCCTGTTCGCTTCCACGGGCGCCATCCGGGTGCTCCAGGGAAGCTCTGTGAACGGCGCGCCTCTGACCTCGTTCTACTTCGATTACGGCGATGACGGCAGCGGCGAAATCTGGGGATGCTCACGCCCCGACGCCGAGGGCAACCAGGAGCTTTCGCCGCTTGCGGAGGCGGACAACGTGCTGGCGGATGTGGACGTGGTCGCCATCGCCGGCAAGGACGCGTTCTTCAGCAGCTCCAACGAGATGACCATCGCCATGCCCCTGTCGAAGGGTGTCGAGTGGGGGTTCGGACGTTCGTTCATGAACTCCATGAGCTTCTCCGCGATGCTCGACTGCGACCACGACCGCATGATGGACACTGAGGAGGACCTGTACGCGGCGACGAACGGCTTCTCCTCCTCCTTCGTCAAAGCCTATCCGGGCACTTATGTGCACACCGGCGTGTCGAACCTGTACTCCTCCCAGGTGTCCATGACGAACCTGGTGTCTATCGTGCGCCTGTTCAGCTTGCTGTTCAGCGTCATCCTGGTGCTCATCGCCATGGCCAACGTGTTCAACACGCTCACGAACAGCCTGGCTTTGCGCCGTCGCGAGTTCGCCGTCATGCAATCCATCGGCATGGGCCGCCGCACGTTCCGCTCCATGATCGCGGCCGAGTGCGTGGGCTACGGCGCTTGGGGGCTCGTCTTCGGCGTGCTGGCGTCGCTGGTGGTGGGTTTGGCGCTGAACATGGCGCTCGGCTCGACCATCGAGAACGCCGCCTTCACCGTGCCATGGGCTTACCTGGGCCTGTCCCTTGCGCTGGTAGTGGTGGCCATGGGCCTGTCGGTGGCGTGGGGCCTGCACCTGTGTCGCAGCCGCAACATAGTGGAAGCCCTGCGCATGGAGTAGCTAAGCGCCGTCGTACCTCTGGCGTATCGGCGCGGTGATGCAGGCAGGGCCTCCTTCCGAGTTGCTTGGAAGGAGGCCCTGCTGGTTTTCGCAGTGCGCTTGGGCTTCGTCCGCCCGCCCGCGCCGGCGCTTAGCTCAGGTGCGCCTCGTAGGAGCCGCTTTGGCCGGTCACCGTGTAGGCGCGGGCCTGGCCGTCAACCTCCACGGTGACTTCGGCGTGGCCGTCGGCCATATCCTCGGTGATGTCCACCGGGTCGGCGTCGCCCACCACCAGGTGCACGGAGCCGTCATCGCCTTCCACAACCATGGCGCCACCGTCGCCGGTGCTTACGCTGAAGCTCGTGGTCTTCTCCGAAGCCACGGCCGCGTCTCCGTTCACCTCGGCTGTCGCCCCGGACGTGCTGTCGTACAGCACGACGTCGCCGTTATCGCTGTTAGCCGTCACCACAACCTCGCCGGCGTTGCCGTCCATGGTTTCCTGGCCCGTCACGGTGATGTCCACCTGCTGCCCGTCGATGGTCGTCGTGAAATGCTCGATCCACGTTTCGCCCGTCGCGGCGTAGCAGACGCCGTTGGTGACGGCGAACACGCTCAGAAGCGATGCGACGGCAACGGTGGCGTACCTGAGCGCCAGGGGTGCGCGTTTCGTTTTCTCCATGGTGATGTCCTTGGCCTTTCCCAGCACGCGCTCCGGAGCACGGACCTCGTTCATCATGGCGTGGTAGCTCGCCCGGTTACTCATCTTCCCATGCCTCCTTCAGCTGCTGTTTCAAGATTTTCCGTGCCCGCACAAGGCGGGTTCGCACCGTCGGTTCGCGAATCTGCAGAATCTCGGCGATCTGGGCGGTGCTGTAGTCTTCGAAGTAGAACAGGTGCACCACGATGCGGCATTTCTCCGGTAGGGCGGCCAGGGCGTCGTAGAGCCGCTGGTGGTTCGCGTCGCCGAAGAGGCTCGCTTCCGCGCTCGGCTCCGTCCGGGGCGCCGTGGCATCGGTGACCTCGCCCAGCGTCACGCGGCGTTTCCACAGCGTTCGCCATAGTCCCGCGCACTCGTTGACGGTCACGCGGATGAGCCAGGGTTTCACCCGCTCCGGCGAGGTGTCCTCGGGCGGCTTCGCGTACAGCTTCAGGAACGCAGTCTGCACGATGTCCTCGGCGTCGGTCAGACTGCGAGCCTGGTTGAGCGCTATGCGGTACACCATGTCGCCGTACTCGTCGACGATGCTGCGAAACTCCCGGTTGTCCACCTGTATGCCCCATGCCCTTTTCTCGTTGGTTGCGCCGGCTGCCGCGGGAGTGCGGGCCGCTCGGGCGCCTCTGCTCTGCTTCCGTTCTCGTTGAAGGCCTTCGACGGTAATACGCCCGAGCCTAGCGAAATGTGCGGTCGTATGCGAAAAAAATCGAGAAAAGCGCGGCAGGTTCGCCGCCGGCGGCCAAGGGCGCCCGAAGCGCGGGTTGCCCCCGGAGCCTTTCAGCACGGACTTCGCTGCTTCACGAACGCTTCAGTGTTGTCGGGGTTTTGCCAAGGCGGCCGACCTGCGCGGGCGCAGTGCTACAATGGCCGGATGCGATGCCCTGAAATGGGCTGATGCGGCAACAGTGCGGGGCGTGCGTGCACACGGGCATGCAGACGCGCTCGCGCCGGGATGCGCCGAAGCGTGCCTCCCGGGCGCGCAGGCGAGCCGAGAGCGTGCGGCCTCCGACATGCTGGCGCAGGCCGCTCTTGCCGTGCCGCCGCCATTGCCGCCGACACCGCAACGCGTCGGCTCTGTTCGATCGAAAGGAATTGCTGCTTATGCAGGAAAGACTGTCCGGCTTCATGACTGAGCGCCTTATCGCCCGCCACGACTGGGTGGCGGTGACCGTGCTCCTGGCCATCGGCTTCGTCACCGGTTCCTTCGTGGACTACGACCTCTCCCTTGCCCTGTACGACCCGGCAAACCTCTACGGCCAGGTGTTCGCCATGTACGGCATGTTGCCTCTGGCCATGACCTTCGCCATGGCCGGCGCCCTGTACTTCCGCTGCATCGACCGCACGCTCGGCGGCGCGCGGGTTGCGCTGCTGGCGGCCATGGGCGTCATCATGAACGTGGGGGCGCTCTACGCCTGCGCCCACGAGCCGGTGCTGGAGAGCGCCGATCCGCAGTGGGCGGCGTTTCTGGTGCACGTGGTGGCGGCCGCGGTGACCGACCTGGTGGTGCTGCGGGCGGTGCGCGGTGCGTCACGTTCGGCCATCCTGCGCTACGCCTGCCTGTGCACCTTCGTGCTGGCGTTGGAGATTCTGCTGGTCAACGTGATACTGAAGAACCTGTGGGGCCGTCCGCGCATGCGCATGATATCGGTGACCCCCGATGCCGCCTTCCAGCCGTGGTGGGTGGTAGGGTCGGACATGAAGCAGACGCTTATGGCCGCCGGCGTTGACAAGGAGGAGTTCCGGTCGTTTCCCAGCGGGCACTCCGCGTCGGCCGCCTGTGCCATGCTGTTCGCCGCGCTGCCTGCGGTGAAGTCCTGCTGGTTGGCCCGTCGCGAGCTGTTCTTCTGGATCCCCGCGGCCTTCATGCTGGTGGTATGCTTCTCGCGCATCTTCGCCGGGGCACACTTCCTCACCGACGTATGCGCCGGCGCCGGCATCACCTTCGGTAGCTTCATGTTGGGAGTGTGGTTGTTCTATCGCAACCAGGTGTCCATGGGGCAACGGGTACCCGAAGAGCGTCCGCGCGGTGCCCACGCCCGGGCTCCCAGGGGCTAGACTGGCCGAGGCTCGCGAAGCCGCGGCCGTACGGGCTGGTAGCGCGCGGGGCTGCAGCCGTGTCTGAGCCGGCCGCGGTCCACGAAGCCGTGGCTGCTGCCCCTGCGGGCGCAAGGGCAGCCGACTGCAGCGGCGCGGGCGGCTTGCTGCTTGCAGCTTGATGCGGCTTGCGGAGATTTGAATGTTTTAGGTAGGAGGCACGATGGTTGCTCTGCGGGATGAGGTTGGTCTGGGCCCGAATCGGTTTCAGGCGGTGGTGTTCGACCTGGACGGGACGCTGCTCGATACGCTGCCCGACCTGGTGCTGCTGACGAACTCTACCTTGGAGGAGTTCGGATTCCCGCCGCGCACGGCCGACGAGATTCACTCCTTCGTGGGCAATGGTGTGCGGCCCCTTGTCACGCAAGCGGTGCCCGAGGGTACGTCGGACGAGACGATCGAGGCTATCCTAGGGCGGTGGAAGTCGCTCTATTCCGTGCTGGGCAACAAGCTGACCAGGCCCTATCCCGGTGTCGTCGAGCTTGCCACCGAGCTTCGCGCTCGCCAGGTTGTCACGGGCGTGCTGTCGAACAAGTTCGAGCAGGGCGTGATCGATTGCGTGGGGGAGTACCTGCCGGGGCTGTTCGAGGTGGTCCACGGCGAGAGGGACGGCATTCCTCGCAAGCCCGATCCCGAGGGGCTGCGGCTTGTGCTCGCGGAACTGGGCTGCGATGCGTCGAAGAGCGCTTACGTGGGCGATTCTCCTACCGATATCGCCTGTGCCCATCGTGCCGGCTGCTTCGCCAT
The DNA here is from genome assembly GCF_943193145.1 of Adlercreutzia aquisgranensis. Taxonomy (NCBI): domain Bacteria; kingdom Bacillati; phylum Actinomycetota; class Coriobacteriia; order Eggerthellales; family Eggerthellaceae; genus Adlercreutzia; species Adlercreutzia aquisgranensis. The sequence goes on from NZ_CALPDA010000003.1 coordinate 19,353, forward strand.
CGGTGTGAGCTGGGGTTATCACGACGCCTCTGAGCTGCGCGAAGCCGGTGCTGACGCCGTAGTGGAGCACCCGCTGGACATTCTGGTGCTGAACGACTCCGCCGCCTAGCCGCCAGGGCATGCCTCCCGCGCATCCACCGTCGGCCCCCGCTTCTAGCTCTCCCCCAGCCCCCGCCCCGGCTCGCGCACGGCTTCGGCGATGCCCGCACAATCGGAAGCTTCGCGACGATTTCCTGACGAAACTGCCGATTTTGCGGGGTGCGGACAGCCCTCGGCGACCCGTTCGGCTTGTGCCCGCCCCGGCTCGCCCGCGCCCTCCGGCTCGCCCCCGCCCCGGCTCGCCCGCGGCTTCGGCTTGCGTCCGGCCTTCGGCCGCTTGGGGGCTTCCGGTTCGGAGCGGCCAAGCCCATTTTCCGTGGAGCGCGCTATTTGATGCTACAATAGGCGCCGCTGTGCGGGGGCGCGTGTCGACCGGTGCGACGCGAAGCCACGAGGCCCCCCGATTGCAGCAGTTGCCAGCGTGCCTCCGTAGCTCAGGGGATAGAGCACCGCTCTCCTAAAGCGGGTGTCGACGGTTCGAATCCGCCCGGGGGCACCATTTGGCGTCTTACCAGGTTGCATGTTGTCGCGCTTAGCAGGAAGCGCGCAGTGCGAGCGTTCTGCGGAAAGCGTCTTGTGGCGTAAGTCCCGCCATCCGGCCGCAGATTCGGGTTCGGTTGCGAGCCTGCGGCCAGGTGGCGGGGCTTACGGACTTGCGTGCGGCTGCCCGGCCCCTAGCTGGCGTACAGGGCGGCGTAGGGGCGGCTGGAGGCGGGGCGCAGGGCGACGAAGGCCTCAAGGGGAGCGGCTGCGGCTACGGTGCCGTCGGGGCGCACCTCGCCGGCGAAGCAGCGGTCGTAGCGTGCAAGCAAGCCGCCCAGCACCTTGGCGTCCTCCGCATCCAAATCGCACGCCACCAGGCCTTGGGGCAGGTTGGAGGGCACGTGCGTCCGCTGCAGGTAGACGACCCCACCGTGCATGCCGCTGGCCAGGTGCGATCCCGGGCGGCCCATGAGCACCACCACGCCGCCGGCCATGTACTCGCCCAAGAAGTCGCCGGCATCTCCGCCTATCACCACCACGGGCCTGCGGTCGCCGTACTGCTTCATGTTGATGGCTGCGCGCCAGCCGGCGTCGTCGCGGATAAGCAGCTCGCCGCCGCGCATGGCGTAGCCGGTGGCGTCGCCCGAGCGCCCGTGCACCACCACGCTGCCTGCGTTCATGGTGTTGGCCGTCTGGTCCTGGGCGCTGCCGAACACCTCCACCGAACCGCCATCCATGTAGCAGGCCAGGTCGTTGCCGGGGGTGCCGTGAATCTCAAGGCGCTTGCCCGCCTTCATGGCGCATCCCAGGTAGCGTTGGGCGAACACCTCGGTTAGCACCACGGTGTCGGCTTGCTCGAGTGCGGCGCGCACCGCGGCGTTTGCCTCGCGGAAATGCGAGGTGCCAAGCTCAACGGTGACGCTGGCAACCGACGTGGTTTCCACCGCCACCGCGCCTTCGGCTACAGCTTGTGCGGCCGCATTCTGCTCTACGGTCACGGCGGTCACTTCGGGCGCGCTCGGCAGGGGGTGTTCGGGAAGGCCGGCGCCCCCTTCACGTTCGAAGGTCGTCTGATCGCTCATGCTCATCACTCTCCCGCGTACTTCACGCCGAGGATTTCCAGTTCCTTTTCATTCAGGCCCACGCCCCGCAGCATCAGCCGGTTGCCGCGCAGGCTGTCGATGGCGTTGATGCCCATGCCGCCCATCATCTCCTGGATCTCGCGGTTCCAGCCGCGCACCAGGTTCACCACGCGTTCGGCCGCCTGGTCGGGGTTAAGGCGCGCCGTCAGGTCGGGCCGCTGGGTGGCGATACCCCAGTTGCAGCGCCCCGACGAGCAGTCGCCGCACTGGTGGCAGCCCATGGCCACCAGCGCCGCCGAGCCGATGGAAACCGCGTCGGCGCCCAGGGCTACGGCGCGCACCACGTCGGCGGAGTTGCGGATGGTGCCGCTGGCCACCAGGCTTACCGTGGAGCGGATGCCCTCCTGGCGCAGCCGCTCGTCCACGGCGGCCAAGGCCAGCTCTATAGGGATGCCCACGTTGTCGCGGATGCGCTTGGGGGCGGCGCCCGTGCCCCCGCGGAAGCCGTCGATGACGATGATGTCGGCGCCGGCCCGGGCCATGCCGCTGGCAATGGCGGCCACGTTATGCACGGCGGCCACTTTCACGGCCACGGGCTTGCGGTAGCCGGTGGCCTCCTTCAGCGAGAACACCAGCTGGCGCAGGTCCTCGATGGAGTAGATGTCGTGATGGGGCGCCGGCGAGATGGCGTCGGTGCCTTCGGGGATCATGCGGGTGCGCGACACTTCGGCGTTTATCTTCTCGCCGGGCAGGTGACCGCCGATGCCGGGCTTGGCTCCCTGGCCGATCTTGATCTCGATGGCGGCTCCGGCGTTCAGGTAGTGCGGGTCCACGCCGAAGCGGCCGCTGGCCACCTGCACGATGGCATGTTCGCCGAAGGGCTCAAGGTCGCGGTGCAGGCCGCCTTCTCCGCAGTTGAAGTAGGTGCCCAGCTCGCGCGCGGCCAGGGCCAGGGCCTTCTGGGTGTTAAGCGACACCGAGCCGAAGCTCATGGCGGCGAACAGGATGGGCACGTCCAGCTTCAGCTGGGGCGGCAGCGGCTCGGCCAGGGTGCGGGCGCGCTCGTTCACGCGCAGATGAGCCGGGCGGCTTCCCAGCAGCACGCGGGTTTCCATGGGCTCACGCAGCGGGTCGATGGAGGGGTTCGTCACCTGGCTGGCGTTCAGCAGCAGATGCTCCCAGTAGATATGGTAGGGCTTGGGGTTGCCCATGGACGCCAGCAGCACGCCGCCGGTCTGCGACTGCGTGGCGATGTCGGCCATGGTGGGCAGGTTCCACGCGGCCGACCCGCAGTCAACCTGGGGCCAGTTCCCTATGGCCAGCGCCCGGGCGGGGCACAGGACGGTGCAGCGCTGGCAGTTCACGCACTTCATGGAGTCGGCCTTCAGCGCGCCGGTCTTCTTGCTCAGGTAATGAACCTCGTTGGCGCATTCGCGGACGCACAGGTTGCAGTGGATGCACTCGTCGGCGTCGCGCAGCACTTTGTAGCGGGGGATTCGGCAGTCCAGCATGACGCTTAGGCCTCCTTCCGAAGCAGATGGCGGTCGGGCAGTACGCCCACCTCGTGGCGAAGAGGGGCGTTGCGGGGCTCGTTGACCTGGCCCGCCGCCGTAGCCTTGGCCTTCGCGACGGAATCAAGCTGCACGACGAAGGGCTCTCCGCCGCCCACGGCCCGCATGCGCTCGGCGTCGGGGCACACCACCTCGATGGCCGCCTGCTCGCTGGCCAGGTACACCATGCTGCCCTTCTCCGCCGCCATGAGCGCCCGCAGCTTCAGCCGGTCGTTGAGGGCAAGCAGCCCCTCCTCGGACCCGACGATGATGGAGAACGGCCCGTTGACGAGCGCGCTTCCGTAGGTAGCGCGCAGGGCGGTCTCGAAGGCGGCGTCGCGCGGGTCCATGGCGTCGATGGCCTCCCACGACGGCGCGGTCATGATGTGGGCCGCCAGCTCCTGGGAAAGCCCGTGGCGGCGGGCCAGCAGGTCTACAAGGTAGGTGATGACCTCGGTGTCGGTCTGCAGGGTGCAGTCGTAGCCGAACTGCTCCACGTAGCGGCGGTTCGCGTCGTAGCTGGATATCTCGCCGTTGTGGACCACCGACCAGTTCAGCAGCGTGAACGGATGGGCGCCGCCCCACCAGCCAGGGGTGTTGGTGGGGAAGCGGCCGTGGGCGGTCCAGGCCCAGCCCGCATAGTCGGTGATGCGGTAGAACTCGCCGATGTCCTCCGGGTAGCCCACGCCCTTGAACACGCCCATATTCTTGCCCGACGACGCCACGAAGGCCCCGTCGATGGCGCTGTTGATGTGGAAGACGTGCTCCATGGCGTACTCGGCCTCGTCAAGCCCGCTGGCCGCCAGGCGCATGGGGTGGGGTGCTGCGAAGTAGCGCCAGATGTCCGGCGGGTTCTTGATGGATGCCACCGGCTGGGTGGGGATGCGCTCCTGCTTCTCGCTCATGAAGAAGGTGTCCAGGTAGGCTTCCGTTTCGCGGCGGGCCTGGTCGTGCTCGTACATGATGTGGAAGGCGTAGAGGCTTGCGTACTCCGGGTAGATGCCGTAGGCGGCGAAACCCCCGCCCAGACCGTTGGAGCGGTCGTGCATGAGCGCGATGGACCTCAGAATGTCGCTGCCGTCGTGGCGTTTGCCGCTTCGGTCCATGATGGCGGCGATAGCGCAACCGGAGGGGATGCGCACGTCCCCCTCGCGAGGTGCGCGCGGGTGTTGCCCGGTGCTTCGGCGCGACGCGATGTGGGGCCGGGAGCTTGCTCCTCGGTGCGCGCATGCGTGGCCGGGCGTGCAATTCGGGATGCCCCCGGTGTTGCTCGGCGATGGGTCGGGATGGTTCATGGCGGGTCCTCTGCTCGTGCTGGCACATTGAAGCTTGCGAGCTTGCACAAACTCAACCCTAAGATAGCCCGTCAATGTTTCGCACGACGCACGGGCATGTTTCCGCCGCGTTTCGCAGGGGCTGCCCCGGCGCGCAAGGCTTTACAACTGGTCGGTGTCGAGCACGATGGTGAAGGGCCCGTCGTTGACCAAGGCCACGTCCATGTAGGCGCCGAAGCGGCCGGTCTGCACTACCGGCACGTCCGCGCGGGCCCGGTTGACGAACCATTCGTACAGGCGGTTGGCTTCGTCGGGGGTGCCGGCGTCGGTGAAGGAGGGGCGGTTGCCCTTCTTGCAGGAGGCGTACAGCGTGAACTGCGACACCACCAGCAGCTGACCGCCCACGTCGGCCAAGGACAGGTTCGTCTTGCCCGCCTCGTCCTCGAAGATGCGCAGGCGGGCAAGCTTCGACCAGAGCTTCTCGGCGGTCTGCTCGCTGTCGCCGTGACCTACCCCCAGCAGCACCAGCAGTCCTTGGCCGATGGCGCCCACCACCTGGCCGTCGACAGTCACCGAAGCCTCCGAAACCCGCTGAATCACCGCTCGCATAATCGCATCCTTCCTCGTAAGGCCACGTCGCCCGCATCCCCGGGGCCACCCACCGGCTTTCGGGCCGTCCATCAGCTTGCAGGTCGCCCTTGTTCCCAGGCTCGCCTGCGCCCCGCCGCGTCGTTCGCATCCCCGGGGCTGCCACGGCCACGCCGCCTGCATCTCTAGGGCCGTCCGCGCCCCGTCGCGTCGTCCGCGTCCCATCGCGTCGTCCGCGTCCCTCGCCCGCTCCGAGCGCGCGCAGACCTCGTTTGGTTTCCCCGGAACGCCTGCATTCTCCGGCCGGCGGAGTCGCTCGTTCGTATCTTCAGCCGCTTCCACCTTCTGTCAATCGGCTGCTCCGATGCAATTATGGCTGAAAACTCCGCTTTTGCATGCGACCGGAGCCTGTCGCCTATGCAAAACCGGAATAATAAGCCAAAAGGGCATGTAAAACCGCTTTTTTCAGCCATGCCGAATGCAAAGCCGGAGATTTCAGCCATTTTTTGCCGCCGCCAGTGCCTTCGCGCGCCGCCTGCGCCCACTCTCGCTGCTGGCTCCTAGGCGGGCGGGAAGCGTAGGACCAGGTAGGCGCCGGCAATCAGTACGGTGAGCAGCATGAGGGGAAAGCCGCGCTTGAGGTAAGCGGCGAAGGTGAGCTCGTGGCCGTTCTTGCGCGAGATATCGGAGAGCACCACGTTGGCGCTGGCGCCGATGATGGTGCCGTTGCCGCCCAGGCAGGCGCCCAGCGACACGGCCCACCACAGCGGCGTGACGTCCATGCCGTCGGCCTGCATGACCAGCAGGATGGGGATCATCGTGGCCACGAAGGGGATGTTGTCCAGGAAGCTGGATACGATGGCCGATCCGAACAGTAGCACCAGCATGGTGACGAACACGTTGCCGCCCGTGGCGTTCACCAGGGTGTTCGCCAGCATGGCGATGACGCCGGTCTCGGCCATGGCCCCCACCACCACGAACAGCCCCGCAAAGAACGTGAGCGTGGTCCACTCCACGCCGGCCAGCGCATCGTCGATGTTGGCGCGAGAGAGCACTAAGATCAGCGCAGCGGCAGCCAGGGCGATCACGCACGATTCCACGCCCAGCACGCCGTGCAGCATGAACCCTGCCACCACCAGCGCGATCATGACCACGCTCAGGCGCATGAGCGAGCGGCTCTTGATGTAGGAGCGCTCGTCGAGGGCCATCACGCTTTGGCGGTGCGCCTGGTCGGCGGGCATCTTCCGGCCGTACATCAGGTAGAACACGCCCAGCAGCACCACCAAGATTACCAGAACTGCGGGCGTGTCCACCGCCACGAAATCCAAGAACGAGAAGCTCGCGGCCGAGCCGATCATGATGTTGGGCGGGTCGCCGATGAGGGTGGCCGTGCCCCCGATGTTCGAGGCCATGATCTCGGTGAAGAAGAACGGCACTGGGTCTACGTCCAGCATGCGGCAGACGGTGATGGTCATGGGCCCCACCAGAAGCACCGTGGTCACGTTGTCCAGGAAGGCGGAAAGGCCCGCGGTCAGCAGCACGAACAGCAGCATGATGCGCCATGGGTCGCCTTTGGCCAGACGGGCGCACTTCACTGCCAGGTACTCGAACAGCCCCGACAGCTTCACCACCGACACGAACAGCATCATGCCGAACAGCACGCCCAGGGTGTTGAAGTCTACATGGGTCATGGCGGCATTAAGGGGCATCACTCCCAGCGCCAGCACCAGCACCGCCCCCAGGATGGCGGCCAGGGATCGGTGCATCTTCTCGGTCACCACGGCAAGCATCACCGCTGCGAAGATGCAGATAGACAGGATCTGGGGGGCGGTCATGGCTTCCCACCGCCTTTCCTCTTGCGCCGCCCGCGGCGGGCGGCATCGCGGTCTCCGTCGTTTCTTGGCCGACTCCGTGAAGCAGCTGCGAAGTGGCCCGATATTGTACTAGAATAGGCGCAGCCTATGGCAGTTGGTGCATACAATGGCGTAAAAGATGAGGTCATGCGGAATAAATTGGACATCCGTCAACGGATTGCAACCCCCCTGCACGGTTTGGGGGTAGTGCTGCTGTCCATCATCTGCTTGCTGCTGCTTCTGTGGGCGCTCATCATCGTGGTACGCGTGGTTCTCGGGTAGCGGGCGGCTATGTGGCAGCGCTTCACGCTCTACGATCTGCGGGTTATCGGCCATTACCTGGGCGTTTTGGTGCTTTTCTCGTCTCTGGCGCTGCTGGTGCCCTTCATCACCGGCGTTCTGTGCGGCGAATGGGTGCCTGCTAGCCACTACCTGCTCACTATCGGCATCTCGCTGTGCCTGGGCTCGCTGCTGCGCTTCCTGTGCATCGACCCGGCGGGGCTCAACCGCCAGCAGGCCATGGTGGTCACCGGCTTCGCCTGGATCGTGCTCGCCTTCGTGGCCAGCATCCCGCTGTACCTGTCCGGCCAGTACGTAAGCTACCTCGACGCGCTGTTCGACGGCGTTTCCGGCATCACCACCACCGGCGCCAGCATCATCACCGACCTTGACCACCTCTCCAATGCCGACAACATGTGGCGCTTCATGATGCACCTGGTGGGAGGCTTGGGACTGATCGTGGTGGCGCTGTCCTTCGGTCTGTTCGGGAAGCGCTCGGGAGCCAGCCTGTACATGTCCGAAGGCCGCAGCGAGCACATCGTGCCCAACATCGTGCAGACCACCCAGTTCATCGCGAAGCTGTCCGTGGGCATCATCTTCGTGGCCACCTTCGTGCTCACGCTGCTGTGCCTGTTCGCCGGCATGGAACTGCCGCGCGCCGGGCTGCAGTCGCTGTGGCTAGCTATCTCCGGCTTTATGACCGGCGGTTTCACCCCTATGAGCACGAGCGTTCTGTACTACCATTCGTTCGCTATCGAGGCTGTGCTCATGGTGCTCATGATCGGCGGCTCGGTGAACTTCGTGCTGTACGCCGAGATCTGGCGCGGGCGGCTGGATTCGTTCTTCCGGGATATTGAGATTCGCACCATGCTCATCTGGCTTGCCATCATGACTATCGTGTTCGCGGCGTCGCTGACGGCCACCGCCGAGTTCGACAGCCTGCCCGCCATGATGCGACGCGGCTTGTTCATGCTTATTTCCGCGTTCTCCACCACGGGGTTTCAGAACATCACGTCGAACCAGTTGGTGACGGCGTTTTCGTCGGGCGCCTTCCTGGTGGTGGCGCTGCTCATGGCCGTTGGCGGCAGCGCTGGGTCCACCACCGGCGGCATCAAGTTCGCGCGTATCGGGTTCATTTTCAAGTCCATCGCGGCCACTATCAAGGAGAATATTGCGCCGGATTCGGCCCGCGTGGTGGTGGATTACAATCATGTGGGCCGGCGCGTGCTCACGCCCGAGACCGTGAAGGCCGCCACCACCATCTTCGTGCTGTACGTGGTCACCTACCTGATCGGGGCCGTGGTGGGCATCGCGCACGGCTACGACGCCATTCAGTCCATCTTCGAATCGGTGGCTATGGCCAGCAACGGCGGCCTGTCCGCTGGGCTTACGGCTCCGGGTATGCCGCCTACCTTGGAGGTGTTCTACATCTTCGAGATGTGGGCAGGCCGTCTGGAATTCGTGACGTTTCTGGCCCTGATCGTGCAGATCGCGGTGTCGCTTGATCCGCGGCGCTGGAGGAGGCGCTGATGGCTGCGCGATGCGACGGGACGAGTTTGGCGCGGGCGGCTTGCGCACCGCGGGCAGGCATCGGACGCGCGATACCGGCGTCGGCGCCGTGCGACGGTGCGCTGGCGGGTGCGCGGGATCGTGCGCTTGCGGGACGTGCCGCCGCGCGTTTCGTTGCGGTGCTGGTGCTGGCCTGCTTGTTGGCATGCGCTGGCGGTCTCGCCCTTACGTATCCTGAGCCCGCGCTGGCCGTCGCGCCGTCTGCTGCTGATGACCTGCCGCTTCGCGACGACGGCGCGGCGGCGGAGGGCGATGCCGGCGGGGAAAGCGGGCAGGCTGAGGGCGCTGACGGCGCGGATGCGCCCGGCGACGGCGAACCCTCGCCCCAGGACGAGGACACCGAAGGCGCGGGTAGCACGGGCGATGCGGCTGATGGCGCAGCCGAGGGAGCCGGTGGCGAAGCGGGCGGGGAGAGCACCCAGGGCGAGGGCGGCATTGAGGCGGACCCGGTCCAGAGCCCGTCGGCGGACATTCTGGAGCTCGACCCCGAACTGGCCGAAGACAACCGCGTGAACCCCCAGCAGCTGCCGGACAGCTCGTTTATCTACGACACTTCCATCGCTGACCTGAGCACGGCCGACGCCTACATCGACGGCCAGACGGTGCAGGTGGTGGGCGAGGCCATCGGCGACAACCTGCGTGCTACCTTCGGCGGCCGCCAGCGCTGGATCACCCTTTCCTCCAGCGACGACTCCTCCACCATCGCGGTGATCATGAGCGCCGAATCCGCATCGCGCATCGACACCTTCGGGGCTTACAACGTGCGCGGCACCATCGTGCAGGTGCGTGGCATCTTCCATCTGGTGTGCGCCGAGCACGAGGGCGTGTCCGACCTGCATGCCGAAGTGGTGAACATCGTGGAGAAGGGCGTGCGTACCGAAGACCCCTTCGACCTGGAGAGCTTCCTGCCGGGCGCTGCAGCGGTGGCGGTAGGTCTGCTGATGATGGGCCTGTTCTACTTTCTTCGCGAAAGGCGGCGCTAGATGGGCAAGGCGCAGGAGGCCCAGGCGGCCGAGAAGCGCGCGGGGCGGCAGGAGCCCAGGGTAGCGCAGGGGGAAGGTGCCGCCGATGGGCGCAAGATGTCTGGCTTGGTAGGCGAGTCGGCTTCGTTTGTGGCTGACGACGCTGTGCTGCCGGCGTCTTCCGAATGCGACGGTGCCGAAGAGGGCGAGCGCTTCGTCGGGCAGGTGATTAAGCTCGACCGCGGGTTTCCCCTGGTGCGCCTTCTGGGGGCGGGCGCCGACCGGGCGCCGTTGCGTTGCGAGCATGCCATTTCGCTGGTCAAGGGCAAGGACTACCGCGCCGTGGTGGGCGATTTCGTGGATGTGCTCGTTCCCTTCGGACATGACAAAGGCATCATTGAATCGGTGCGCCCGCGCACGCGCGCCTTCGTGCGCAAGGACCCCACCGAGCGGGCCATCCCCCAGGTACTGGCCGCGAACTTCGACCGGGTGATCGTGGCCCAGCCGCTTTCCGACGTGAACGTGCGCCGGCTTGAGCGCGAGCTGGTGCTGGCCTACGAGACCGGCGCCGAAGTGACCGTGGTGCTGACCAAGGCCGACTTGGCCGAAAGCGAACGGCAGGTGCAGCAGGTGCGCCAGCGGGTGCAGCAGCTGGCGGGTCCCGACGTGCGCACGCTGGTGGTGTCGTCCCATGACCCCGAAAGCGTGCAGGCCGTGCGCGAGCTTGTGGGGGAGGGAACCACTGCCGTGCTGATCGGCAAGAGCGGGGTGGGCAAGTCGAGCCTGGTGAACATGCTGGTGGGCAGCAACATTCAGGAGACCACCCCCGTGCGCGAAGACGGCAAGGGGCGCCATACCACGGTAAGCCGCGAGATGGTGCGCGTGCCCGGCGGCGGCTACGTGGTGGACATGCCCGGCGTGCGGGGGCTGGGGCTGTGGAACGCCGACGAGGGCATCGGCGCTGCGTTCGCCGACGTGGAGGCCCTGGCCGAGCAGTGCCGGTTCCGCGACTGCAAGCACGAGAACGAACCTGGGTGCACTGTGCGGGCTGCTGTGGAATCCGGCGAGCTTTCGGCGGAGCGGTTCGCTTCCTACCGGGCGCTTCGCCAGGAAACCGCTGCCTTGGCCAATCGTCGCGAACAGGCGCGGCGCGCCCGCGGCGAAAAAGTGAGCGACAAGAAGACCAACGCCGCCGCCCGAACCAGTCGCAAGCGCCGCCGCTAAGGCCCTTGCTCCCTTGGGCCGCTGGTGGCGTGGCGGTTGGCTGATACTCCCTTAGGCCGCAGACGGCGGGTCGACAGGGCTTTCGCTTGTCCTCGCCTCGCGCTTTCTTCGCGGCTGCGAAACGATGCTGCTGCGGAATCGCTCAAGCCCCGCCGACCCGCCGCCTGCGGCGTGCGCGTCTCCTTGACACCTCGCTGCGGGAAGGCGAAATCGCGCATAATGGGCTCTTCGCCCTGTGCTTTCTTCGCGCTTTCTCCGCGCCTGCGGAACGATGCTGCTGCGGAATCGCTCAAGCCCCGCCGCTCCGCCGCCAGCGGCGTGCGCCCCCTAACACATCCTCGGCACCCCTGGCGCACCCGGCATGGAGAGCCCGCAAAATCGGCAGCTTCGCTACCGAAAGCTGCCGAAGCTGTCGATTTTGCGGGGTTCCCGCTTGCCGTGCGCCGGGGGCGCGCCCCTGCTGCCACCCTTGCGGCTTCGTGCCCTTTGCCTGGCTTCCGGAGCAATTTGCGGAAAGGGGCTGCCTTTTCTTCCGGGATGGGGTATTATCCTGAAGCACATACCTTCCAAGCATGACGGGGGCGGCATACGAGGAAGATAAACGTTTCCTAGGGAAAGGGACTTCAATGACGTTTATCATCGTATTGGCGGTCACCACCGTCGTTTGCTTCGCGCTCCGCAATCCGCTTCACAAATGGCCGCTTGCGTTCTACGGACTTGCTATCGCCGTGGACGTGCTGTTCGCGTGCGGCTCGTTCGGCATGCTGCCGCGTAGCATCTGGATGCCGCTTCTGGTGCTGGTGCAGAAATGCATGGTGGCGCTGGCCATGTTCGTGGTGGTCATGTTCATCGGTTGCTTCAGCACCGAGTCGAAAGTGGGGCGCTGGCTGCGCCCGGTGCGCGCCGAGCTTTCCATTGTCGCGTGCATTCTGGCGTGCGGCCATATGGCGGTTTACCTGGCATCTTACATTCCGCGTCTGCTTGGCGGCGGCCTGAGCGGCAACGTGCTGGCGTCGCTGACGCTGGCGCTGGTGCTGCTGGTGCTGCTGCTGGTGCTGGGCGTGACGTCGTTCCAGACGGTGAAGAAGCGCATGCGCACCGACTCGTGGAAGCGCCTGCAGAAGTTGGCCTACCTGTTTTTCGGCTTGGTGTACGTGCACCTGATTCTGATGCTGCTGCCTTCGGCGCTGGCCGGCGGCGCGGCGGCCCAGACCACGGTGGGCGTGTACACGGTGCTGTTCGGCGTGTATGCGGTGGCCCGCGTGGCTCGCGCCGTGGTCGACAGGCGCGCGGCGACGGCGACCGAGGGCGCTCCGGTGGCGGCTTTCGACGAAGAGACGGCCGTTTCCGCGTAGGGGGGTGATGGCCGCTGGTTCACAGGGCGTCGCCTTGCAAGTTGGCGTCGGCGTCCTGCCGCGTCTCCGGCAGCAGTTTGCGGCGTGCCCTTGGCGCCGTCGCCGCGTGCTGCTCATTGCGCCTCTGCGTGTCGCCAGCATTGTGTTCTGGCGGATGCCCCTGCCTGTTGCTTGCAGCATCCGCGCCGATGCCCCGTCTGTCGCTTGCAGCGCGCCCCTGCCCGCCACTTTCGTCGGCCACTTGCCTGCATCCTTTGCGGGCAACCTTCTACTCGGAGATTAAACGCCCTTCGCGGGCAAAGGCCGTCCGGAGTTTCGGTCCCAAATGCACGGTTTTGGGACTTCCTGACCCCTTTATCGGTCCCGATTGAACGGTTTTGGGACTTATTTCGCGTTGCAAGGTCCCAAAACCGTGCATTTGGGACCGAAACTATCCCGAGCGACGTCTAGCGCTGCTTCACCACCAGCACGTCGCAGTCCATGGTGCGGATGAGGAACGTCGACACGCTTCCCACGAACGCGTACTTGATGTTGGACAGGCCGCGCTCGCCGCAGACGATGAGGTCGGGGCTTGCCGGCTCGATGAGCTGGGACGCAAGGGTTTCGGTGATGCGTCCGGCTGCTACCCGGAAATCCACCGAGGGTATGTTGGGGTTGTTGCGGGCTTCGTTGAACACGCCCGCCAGCTCCTCCTCGATGCGTCGCTTGCAGTCGCTGCACAGCGCTTCGAAGTTCACGCCGGAAGCTTCGTAAGGGACGGAGTCGACCACATGGCCGAACACCAGGTTGGCGCGGTTGTTGGCCGCAATGGCGACGGCGCGCTGGGCCACGGCCTTCTGGGCGGACGTGCCGTCAAGGGCGGCGAAGACGGTGCGGTAGCGTTGGGCCATAGTCGTTCCTTTCCTCGGACGATGCTGGGGCTATTGTAGCACTGCGCTTGCGGGCCGATGCAGTCTGCTGTTCGCGTCGTTGCCGAAGCGATTGGCGAAGAAGGGGCGGCGGATTGAGGGCTTGTCGGGCGGCCTGGTGCTGCGGATGCTTCGGTTCTGTCGCGCTGAGCGCATTCGCTAACAGCGCGTTTTCTTCCGGGTGCTCGGATTTCCGCCGACGGGCGCGGGCGTCTGCGCTACCATGGACGGACCCGCGTCGGTCGCAAGCGTCGGCGCGAAGAACCGCCGACGAGCAAGGAGCCGCACCATGGTCAATGAGCGCATGTACAACCTGGGCAACGAGCCGAGCGCCATTCGCGAGCTGTTCGCCTACGGCTTGGCGCGCAAGGCCGAAATCGGCGACGACAAGGTGTTCGATTTCAGCATCGGGAACCCCAGTGTGCCCGCTCCGCCCCAGGTGAAGGAGTCGGTTCTGCGCTGGATGGAAGCCGACCCGGTGGCTCTGCACGGCTACACTCCCGCCGCAGGCGACCCGTCCGTGCGCCAGGCGGTGGCCGACCATATCGCGCGCGCCCACGGCGTGCCGGCCACGGCGGCCAACGTGTACGTGACGGCTGGAGCTGCGGCGGCTCTGGCCATTGCCATCTCCGCGGTGACCGAGCCGGGCGACGAGGTCATCGTGGTCAGCCCCTACTTCCCCGAATACGCCGTGTGGGTGGCTACGGCGGGCTGCACTCTGGTGGAGGTTCCCGCAACCCAGCCCGACTTCCAGCTGGACCTGGATGCCCTCGCTGCGGCCATCACGCCGCGCACGAGCGCCATCATCATCAACTCGCCGAACAACCCCACGGGCTCGGTGTACAGCCGGCAACGCCTTGAGGCCCTGGCCGCCCTGCTGGCCGAGAAGGAGGCCGAGCTGGGACGCAAGATCTACCTGATCGCCGACGAGCCCTACCGCCTGATCACCTACGGCGCCGACGTGCCCTACGTGCCCGCTCTCTGGCCGCGCACCATCGTGTGCTACTCCTTCAGCAAGTGCCTGAGCCTGCCCGGCGAGCGCATCGGCTACGTGTACGTGTCCGACCTTGCCGACGACGCCGCAGAGGTGTCCACGGCTGTGGCCGGCGCGGGCCGCGCCCTGGGGTTCGTCTGCGCCCCTGCGCTGTTCCAGCACGTGATGGCCGACTGCCTTGATGTGCCGGCCGACGTGCGCGCCTACGCCGAGAACCGCGCGCTCTTGACCGCGGGCCTTTCCGAGCTGGGTTACGAGTTCGTTGAGCCCGAAGGGGCCTTCTACCTGTGGGTTCGCGCTTTGGAAGAGGATGCCCAGGCGTTCAGCGAGCGCGCCAAGGGGTTCGAGCTGCTGCTGGTTCCGTCGAACAGCTTCGGCGTGGACGGCTGGGTGCGGGTGAGCTACTGCGTCGGGCGCGACGTTATCGAGAACGCTATGCCGGCGTTTGCGGCCCTGAAGGGGAGTTACGCATGATGCGGGGCGCGCTGTCGGCGCGGGGCGTGGGATGCGGCCCGGCGCCTTCGCTTGTCCTCGCCTCGCGTGTTTATCGCGCCTGCTGAACGCTGCTGCTGCGGAATCGCTCAGGCGCCAGACCGCATCCCACGCCCCGCGCCCCACATCTACGAGGGGTGCGGGGAGGGTAGGCTCGCTCTCGCTTCGCTCGTTCTCGCTCTTATGGGCGGGTAGGCTTGCCCTTGCTTCGCTCGGGCTCGCTCTTGCGGGATCGGGCTTGCCCTTGCTTCGCTCGGGCTCGCTCTTGTTGTCCGACCTTGCTTCGCGCGCGGTCCTCGGCTGTGCCAGCAAAATCGTCAGCTTCGTCACGAAATCCTGATGAACCTTCCGATTGTGCGGGATTCCCGCTGCCCGGCCCTTGCTTGCCGCCCCGCCCTTGCTTCGCTCGGGGTTGCCTTACTCCTCTTCGGCGTAGGAGAACAGCAGGTCTATGAGCTCTTGGCGGCTGTGGACCGAGGTCTTGCCGTAGATGTTGCGCAGATGGGTGCGCAGGGTGCTTTCGGTGATGCACAGCTGATTTTGGATGACGGCGTTGTTCTTGCTCTCCATGACCAGCAGCGCGATCTCTTCCTCGCGCTTGGACAGACCGAACTCGGCGGCTGCCTTCTCCACGCAGGTTGCCGGCGAGATCTCGTCGTCCATGCGGCGGCGTGGGGTGGTGGTGCGGCGGCGGAAGAAGCGCAGCACGTCGCTTTCACTCATGACGAAGATGGAGTTCAAAATGGCCACCAGCAGTACCGCGGCAACCATGACCGTGAACGAGGCGTGGATGTTGGGCAGCACGCCGTCGCAGAACAGGTAGGCCAGGGTGGCGAACACCGAAAGCGTCGCCTGGCCCACGGCGAACACGAAGGCCGACGGCGAATGGGTGCGCGAAGCGATGGAGCACCACAGCGTCCATGAGAAGATGCGGAAGAACGACCAGCTGACGCCAATGGCGAAGGCCTCGTACTGCTGGTGCCCGCTTTCCAGTACCAGCACGATGATAACGCTACCCACGATAAGCGGCGTGGTCAGGCGGTAGAGCATGCCGAAGTCGAACTTTTCCACTCGCCGCGCCGCCACCAGGGCCGTTACCGTGGACACCGCGAGGCCTGCGTAAAGGGTGTAGAGCTCGGCGGATGAGGACTTCGACTCGGACAGCACGTTGATGACCGATATGATGGCGCCGAAAATGCCGATGCCCACGAACAGGCGCAGGGGGAGGCGCTCGGACTTGACGCTTTCGGGGACGAAGGCCTGCGGCGGCGCGGCCAGGAACGATCGGTCGCGCAGGAGCGTGAGCAGCGCCGCGCCGGACAGAAGGGGCATGAGTGCGTGCACGGTAAGGGCCGCGAGGGGCTCTAGCACTGTCACCAGTAGGCACAGGGCAAAGGTGACTGCGTAGGCCAGGGCCACGCACAGAAGCGAGCTGCGGAAGCGCACCCGACCCAGGCATTCGGCCCACAGCAGGAACAGGATTGCCTTCGTGCCCTCGAGGGCGATGCCGGCCAGGGTGCCCAGCGGCTCGTCGTAGATCCATCCGCATGTATAGGTGACTGTTGTAGCGGCGAACAAGAGCAGTGGCGCGGCGATGGCGAGCGGTTTGCAGCCTACAAGGCTCATGCCCTTCTTCGCTTTCCAGCCCAGAAGCGCCAGAAGCGTCAGGAACACAGCGGTCTCCAGGTTGTTGCCCACGTCAAGCACGGCGGTGCTTGCGGGGTTGGCGGCGGGGAACAGGGTGGGGGAGATGCCCACGGTCTGCCAGCCGATGTAGCAGCCCAGGCCTGCGACGAGCACGGCGTAGGCGGACGACGTGAGCCCGTCTCTGCGCCCTTCGGATTCCCCGGCGATGTTGTCGTGCATGAGCTTCCCCTTGGATGCTGGTGGCTGGATGCTAGTGCTGGCGGACAGGGCTACCTCATGAGGTAAAGGCGGTTTTGCGTCGCTGGAACAGGGTAGGTAGCGGTTTTGCAACGGATTCATTTTAGCAGAGAGGTTTCCGGCGCGCCTTCGGTTGGCTTTAGCATATCTCCTGTTCAATGTAGGTGTTTCAAACTTTACCTCACCGCTACCTAACGGCTACCACACTATTTTGCGCTTTACCTCATAGCGCCGATTGACGTTAGGAAGAGCCGCTGGCTTTAATGCGCCCTGTCGCGATGCGGCGCAGGGAGCGCTGCCGCGAGCGTCGGTTTCGACGTGGGACGGACGGGCCGGCAAGGCTGGTGAGGCGAGCTGATCGAACGCGGCCGCAAGGCAGGCGGGACGAGCAGAGTTCGCAGCACGGCTCAGGCCGGCGCAAGAAAGGGAGAGAGGTCCAATGAGGAAGAGAACCGCACTTACGGCATGTGCTCTGGCGCTGTCGGTCAGCCCGCTTCTGGGCGGATGCGCATCCAACACCGGTTCCGGATCTGCAGACGCGGAGAAAGGCGGCGCCCCTGCGGAAAGCTCGCAGCCGGCGGCTGACGTCGAAGGCGAGGAGGGTGCGGAGAGCCAGCAGGAGGCCCAGGCGAAACCGAAGGTCGACTACAAGGACGGCACCTACACCGGCGAGGGCAAGGGAGCTCACGGCACCGTGTCCGTCACGCTGACCGTGGCCGACGGCGTCATCACCGTGGACGAGGTGATGGCCGACGCCGAGACCGAGGGCATCGGCGGCAAGGAGGCGGCCGAGGACGGCACCTTCAAGGCCCAGATCGAAGCTGCTCAGGGCTCCGACATCGACGGCGTGACCGGCGCCACGCTTACGAGCGGCGGCGTCAGCAAGGCTGTCGACGCGGCGCTGGCCCAGGCGAAGTAGCCCCGCTGAGCCACCCCGACCAAGGGATCTGCGGCCCACCTTAAGGGAAGGGACCACGGGCCGTATCCGATAGTCCTTACAAGGAGAAGGAGAGACAACATGAAGATGGATCGTCGTCAGTTCTGCGCGCTGGGTACCGCTGGCGCCTTCGCCGCCATCGCGGGCGGCATGCTGGGCTGCTCTTCCGGCGAGAAAACCCCGGCCGCAGACGACAAGGCCGCCGATGCGGCAGCCAACACTCAGGCCGACGCAGCTCCTGCCAAGGCCGCTGCCATAGCCATGGGCGATGCCGACGTGAACTTCGCCCAGGAGGTGGATATCCTGATCGTGGGCGCCGGCATCTCCGGCATGTTCGCCGCCATCGACCCGGCTGCAGCCGGCAAGAACGTGCTCATCTGCGAGCAGAACGGCACCTTCGGCGGCGACGCCATTTACTCGGCCGCCTGCCAGATGTGCTCCACGGCCAAGCTTACTCAGGAGGAGCGTCCCGAAAAGTACAGCACTCCCGAAGAGATTCGCGAGAAGTTCGCTCCCTACTACGAAGAGGGCGACCCGGCGCTCGACTTCACCGTGCTGCTGCAGACGTGGTCTGGCAAGTTCATCGACCGTATGCACTACGATTGGGGCTACGAGTTCCAGCCGCTGCGCGAATCCCCCTATCATCAGGCGTTCTTCCCGAAGGACGGTCTGTGCACCATGAACTCCGAGTTCCAGCTGATCAATCAGAAGCTGGAGGAGGCCGGCGCGAAGTATTCCTTCGAGACCACCTTCAAGACCCTGATCACCGACGAGAACGGTGAAATCTGCGGCGCCCGCTTCACGAAGAAGGACGGAAGCATCTTCGACGTGAAGGCCAAGGCCGTGGTCCTGGCTGCTGGCGGCTACGTGTCCAACCAGGAGTGGATGACCCGCTACGCTCCCGAGTATGCCGATCTGGGCAACATCGTGTCTGGCCGTAAGGGCGACGCTATTGCCGCTGGTCTGGCTGCGGGCGGCCAGCTGTGGAAGATGGGCCCCACCTCCAACCTGAATCCCCGCTACGAGGCCGGCCACATGCTGGGCACGTTCTACCCGATCATCTGCGTGCTGCCCAACGGCAAGCGCTTCTACTGTGAGACCGCCGTGCACAACGCCGCTACGGGCGCCATCGCCGCCGGTTACCATGAGTGGTACACCATTTGGGACAACGTTGCCCAGAACGGCCAGGACCAGGAGCTGCTCAAGCATGCCGGCGAGGCTATTCAGTCCGCGAACTCCGTGGATGAGCTGGCCGAGAAGATGGGCCTGCACATCGAGACCGTGCAGGGTATCTTCGACAACTGGCACGACATCTGCGAGGCCCAGGAAGATGCCGAATTCGGCCGTACCCTGTTCCTGCAGGAGCTGCAGCCGCCGTTCTACTTCATCCGCAACGTGCCCGTCCGCTACAAGAGCTTGGGCGGCCTGAAGGTTGACGAGCAGATGCACGTGCTCGACGCCAACGATCAGCCTATCAAGAACCTCTATGCTGCGGGCTGCACCGCCGGCACCGAGGACATCGTTCCTGCGGCTGCTTCTGGCCTGATCGTGGCCGAGACGCTGGTCGCCGAGGTGTAGTCGCTCGTCCGCACCGTCCCGCCGCCGCGGCTCTCCCTTCCGCGGCGGCGCTTGCAAGAGCATCCCTCCTGCATGCAAGCGCCCGATCGGTGGCGGGATGTGCGAGCGTCGCGACCGGTGGCGGGATGTGCGGACCGAGATTGTTCGAGAGGCCGAGCCCTTCGGGGTTCGGCCTCTTCTTGTTGGCGGTTGCGCTTCCCGTTGGGCTTTAGGCCAGCGGCTGACGCTCCACCAGGTCGAGCAGCTCCTGCTTGCTGTGCACGTCCAGCTTCGCGTAAAGGGTCTTGCTGTGGGTGCGGATGGTGTTGGGGGACAGCACCAGGGTTTCAGCCAGGTAGCTGACGTTGCGGCCGTGGGCGAAGGCCACCAGCACCTCCGATTCGCGCGGGCTCAGCTCGAATCGGTCGATGAGCACCTGGCAGCGCTGGGAGATGGGGTCGGCGGTGCTCTCGGGGGCCGTAGCGCCGGTGTTGTCGGAGGTGGCGGGAAGGTGCTCGCCGGCGGTGCGGCTTGCGACAGCGCCAGGCGCGGCCGACTTGTCTCTGGGGGCGATCGGTTCCGGTGCGGCATGGGCGCGCGTGCTGTCCGCTTCGGCGGCTTCCTCGCGTCCCGGGCGGGCGCCGACCTTTCGCTCTTCGGCGGCAGACGAGCGTCTGACCAGGGCGTAGGCCATGGCAAGCACGTAGAGTACCAGCAGTCCCGCCAGAAGCGGCGCTGTGGAGGACAAGGTGCCGTCCATGCCGAACAGGAAGATTCCCAACGCGGTGGCCAGGGCGAACACCAGGTAGACGCAGCCGGCGAACAGGCCGTACACCGCCATCATGGGAAGTCTCTCCTGCACCGCGGCGGCTAGCGAGGCGCCCACCATGAGCGACTGCATGATCATGTAGAAGGCGAAGGTGAGGGCGCTTACGGGCAGCGCCAGCTCGCTTCCGAACAGCGACAGCGCCAGCAGCAGCGTGGCCACTATGGGGAAGGCGATGCCGAACAGACCGGGGATGGAGAACCCGCTTGCCCCCTCATCGCTGCCTCGTCGGGCCGAAAGCACCAGGTAGGCCAGCAGCCCCGCCGACAGCAGCAGCACGCAGGCCACGCCCGCGTCGCCCACCAGCGCAGTGTGTATCTGCAGCGTCATGGTGCGGGTGACGGCCACGGCGAAGGCGGTGGCGGCGGCGCAGAAGAGCGGCCGGCTGACGCTGCGGGCTATCAGGCGCCAGGAGGGACGGTCGTCGACGGCGGCTGCAGGCTGGCTTCGGGTGACGGCTGCGGCTGCCCCGTGTTTTCGGGCATCCGCGGCCCTTGGGCGGCAGACGGGTGCAGGGTTCTTCCGCAACGCCGCGCCCAGCGCTGCCACCGAGCCGACGACGCAGGCGAAGTAGGTGAGCTCGCGCAGCGGCAGGCTGGCGAAGGACAGCGCCAGGAACAGTATCGCGTACAGAACGAGGGCGCCAAGCACCCGCATGGTGGTGTCGCGGACCGAAAGCCGGCTGAACACCCACGTCCAGGCGGCCAGCAAACATCCGGTGCCGGCCCCGATGGCTGCGGCGTCGACGGTTATGGACAGCGGCGTGCTCAGGGTGGATGTCGCCATCCACAGCACGCCTGCCACCATAAGGCCGCCCCCGGCGCTACCTAGCGCCAGCGGCCGGCAAGCGCGCTTTCCGCGCGAGAGCGCAGCGGCGGCCAGCAGCATTGCTCCCATGGCTACCAGCAGCGGCACCGTCCAGTACTGCAAGATGGGCACAAGGGCCAGCGAGGTGCGCTCCGAAAGCCCCAGGCCGCCCCATTCCGTCAGCTGGCAAGCTACCAGCAGCAGCGCGTAGCCAACGATCGAGGGCGCCGAATCCCGCACGGGCAGCGGGCGATGCGCTTCGTTGGCTTTCCTGCGGTTCATGCACTCCTGGCTTTCCGGTGCGAAAGCGCGCCCAAGGCGGCTTCTGCGGGGTCCGATGCTTCGCGCCTGCTCCCGGGCTGGAGGGGTTGGGCGCGTTATCGGAAAGTATACAGGTTGCGGGGGCTAACCCTCACACCGATTAGGTGGAAACAGCTCGTGGAAGGCGATTTCACCAAAACGGTGTGAGGTGGAAACGCTGCCGAACCCGTTACCATTTCGCCATCTTCGCCGCCCTCGGGCACCTGCGCGGGACAGACGTTGCCGTTGCGGGTTCCATGGAGAAGGGAAGGCGTGGCGAGGGCCGCCGATCGGCGGCATCAATCGACCATACGAGGAAGGGAGTAGCGGGATGACGCTATCGAGAAGGCAGTTTCTGGCAGGGTTGGGCATGGCTGGTGCGGCTGCGGCGGGCGCGGGCCTTGCCGGTTGCGCGTCGGCGCCGAAGCCGGCGGCTGACGCAGGTACGGACGGCGGCTCGTCTGCCGTGACGGCCTCCGCCGAGACCGGCGCGCCCCAAGCCCCGGCAACCGAGCTTATTCCCCAGGCCTACGTGAACCCGCAGGACTACGACTACCGCCAGGATTCCGGCAAGCTGGACACGCTGTTCTCGGCCTGGAAGATCGGTCCCCACGAGATCGGGCACCGCATGGTGAAGTCCGCCGCTGGTTCAGCCACGTTCCTGGGCGGCCTTACCGACGAGTTCGCCGAGTACTACAAGAACTTCGCTCGCGGCGGCGTGGAGCTCATCTGGATCGAGGGCGAGATGTTCGCCCCGAACCCCGAGACCCTGGAGGTGGATTCCTCGGTCATCGAGTTCGGCCAGAGGCTGTCGGCCGACTGCGGCGAGCTGGGCGCGAAGATGGGCTACCAGTGGGCCTATTCCGACTTCGTGAACAGCGTGAACGACTTCACCGCCGAGCAGATCGCCCACATGCAGGACATCGGCGTCGCGGCGGCGAAGGCCTGCAAGGACATGGGGCTCATCGGCATGGAGATCAACGCCGCCGGCTTCAACATGGGCGAGCAGTTCCTGTCGCGCTTCCACAACCAGCGCACCGACGAGTACGGCTGCACCAGCCTTGAGAACCGCGCCCGCTTCGTGGTGGAGACCATCCAGAAGATCAAGCAGGCCTGCGGCGACGACTTCGTCGTGCAGGTGCTCATCGACGCCGTGGAGGAGAACGACAACCTTACCAACAACGGCACGCTCATGAACCTGGACCACACCCTTACCCAGCCGCGCAACCGCGCCACCACCGTGGAGGAGGGCATCGAGTTCGCGAAGATGTTCGAAGCGGCCGGCGCCGACTCCATGCACCTGCGTCTGGGGCCCCTGGGCAACCATCCCTGCCAGTTCGGCAGCGACCTGTACTTCCTGCTCAACGGCCTTGAGGGGGCCTCGGGCTACGGCACCCAGTGGGATTTCAGCCGCCATTTCCAGGGCCAGCTCATCGCCGACCACAGCGGCGCGGGCATGCTGCTGGACATCGTGGCGCGCTACAAGAAGGAGCTGTCCATCCCCTGCGGCACCGTCACCTACATGGACCCGGCCCACGCCCCCGACTTCTTCGAGGCGGCGCTGGCCGAGGGGAAGGCGGACTTCTACCTGATGACGCGCCCGCTGACCGTGGATCCGGAGTACGTGAACAAGCTGCGCGAGGGCCGCGGCGACGAAATCGCCCCCTGCACTCGCTGCCTGCACTGCCACATTGGCTCCAACGAGCTGAACCGCATGATGGGCTACTGCCGCGTGAACGCGCTCACCCAGCGCGTCATGACCGAGAACGGCCCGGCCACCTACGAGCTGCCCCCGGCCGACACGAAGAAGAAGGTCATGGTGGTGGGCGGCGGTCCTGCCGGTATGGAGGCGGCCCGCATCGCGGCGCTGCGCGGCCATGACGTGACCCTGTACGAGAAGAAGTCGTCCCTGGGTGGGCTTCTGGATTTCGCCCACAACGTGAAGGGCCCCCACGAGAACCTGGCCGACCTCAAGGACTACCTGATCCGTCAGTGCGAGCTGGCCGGCGTGTCCGTGGTGACCGGCACCGAGGTGGACGCCGATCTGGTGAACTCCGAAGCGCCCGATGCGCTCATCCTGGCCACCGGCGGCCTGCGCGACACTGCGGCGGTGAGCGGCAGCGGCGTGCCCGTCATCGACTTCGAGTCGTTCCAGATGGCCGACATGGGCGATGACGTGGTGGTCTACGGCAGCAACGCCCAGGCCTTCGACGCGGCTCTGTGGCTGACGGTGCACAAGAAGAACGTCACCATGGTCACTCCCAGCACCATCGAGGAGCTGGACATGCAGCAGTCCCAGCACGCGCACCGCTTCATGACCACGGCTCTGTACGCACTGGG
Source organism: Adlercreutzia aquisgranensis (assembly GCF_943193145.1). Classification (NCBI taxonomy): domain Bacteria; kingdom Bacillati; phylum Actinomycetota; class Coriobacteriia; order Eggerthellales; family Eggerthellaceae; genus Adlercreutzia; species Adlercreutzia aquisgranensis. The sequence continues at coordinate 42,716 of NZ_CALPDA010000003.1, forward strand.
CATGCCGGTGTGGACCGAGTCGAAGATCGAGTCCATGAACAGCGACGGCATTACCGTGGCCACCGGCTTCGGCACGAAGGTTGAGGTGCCTTGCAGCGCGGTGGTAAACGCCGCCGACATGCTGCCGAACAAGGGCCTGCTGGACGGCGTGAAGGTTGCCGAGACCTACGCCATCGGCGACTGCGAGGCGCCCTTCAACATCGCGCTCGCCATCCGCGGCGGCAACGACGCCGGTCGCGCGGTGTAGCAAGCGGCAAGCGCTGACGAGCTGGTTGCGAGCGCAAGCGGCCGACGCGCGCGAGGTGGCGCGCCCGTGCGAGCTGCTAGGCGCTGGCGAGCGCCAGCATGACCAGCCACTTTGGCGGTCGGGTTCCCAGTCGGGCCCGGCCGCTTTTTTGTGTGAACGATCAAATCCCGCAGAATCGTCAGTTTCGTCACGCTTTTCTGATGAAACTGACGATTCTGCGGGATTGTCAGTCGGCTGTAGCGGCTGTCCGGATAGGGCTGCCGGTTGGTCGCGGACGGCCGGATGGAGCGGGCGCCGGCCGGGGTGCAGGCGGATTGCTTACAGCAGCGCGATGAGGGCGTCCACGTCTTCGGGGCGGGTGGCCCAGCTGCAGGCGAAGCGGGTGACGGTGCGGCCGTCGGGCGTGCGTTCCCAGAAGCCGTAGGTGACATGGGGCGCCAGCCGCTGGCGGTCGGCATCGGTAAAGATGGGGAACACCTGGTTGGTGGGGGATTCCATGGCCAGCTCGTAGCCGGCGTCGACGAAGGCCCGCTGCAGCTTCTGGGCTTGCTGCACGCCATGGCGCCCGCAGGCAAGGTAGCGCGTCTCGTCGGATGCGTTCGCTGCTGCACCCGCATCCCCGACGGCCTCTACTACGCTCACGCTTTCGCCGCCTTCTGCCGCATCGGCGCCCTCTGCTCCGTTCGGCTTGAACAGCTCGTCGAACTGGATGCCCAGCATGCGGCCCTTGGCCAAAAGCGCCCCGCGCTTCTTCACGATGGTGAAGAAATGGCTGTCCAGCGGCTCGCAGGTGCGAAGCGCAAGGGCGCGAATGCGGTCTGCTTCGGGCAGGCGGCAGCCGAACGAGGTGGAGGCGAGGTTGGCGGGCGCTGCGGGGTGCGGGAACACTACTGCCTCGCCGAAGAGCGCCCCCACCTTCGTGCCGCCGATGTAGAAGCCGTCGGCCAGGCGGGCCAGGCCGGGCAGGGCGGGCACGGCGACGCCTTCGGGCAGCTGGGCAGCCAGGCCGTAGCCCAGGCGCGCGCCATCCACGAACAGACGCAGGGCGAAATCGCGGCAGACCTGGGACAGGGCTTCCAGCTCGGGCAGGGAGTAGACGGTGCCGTACTCCGTGGGCTGGCTGATGTAGACCACGCCGGGCGCCACCATGTGGTCGCGGTTCTCGTCGCCCCAGTAGGCCTCGGCCAGAGCGCGCACCTCTTCGGCATCGAGCTTTCCCTGATGGTGCGGCAGCGGCAAGATCTTGTGCCCCAGTCCTTCCAGCGCGCCGGCTTCGTGGCCGTTGATATGGCCGGTGTTCGCCGCGACGACGCCTTCCCAGGGACGCAGCAGCTGGTCTAGGGCTACGATGTTGGCCTGGGTGCCCCCCACCAGGAAGTAGACGGCGGCTTCGGGGGCTGTGCACGCGGTTCGGATGCGGTCCCGGGCGCTCTCGCAGACCTCGTCGGTGCCGTAGCCGCTGGTCTGGTCCAAGTTGGTGGCGGCCAGCCGCTCGATGACGGCCGGGTGGGCGCCTTCCATGTAGTCGCTGTCGAAATGAAGCATGCTTCCTCCTGGGATGGGCCGCGCTGTCTGTCTGTGGGCTGCGGGCGCAACCGGACCGCCGTCCTGTTCAGCCGCAGGCGCAAGTCGAGTCGTCTGCCTGACGAGCTGCGGAAGGCGTTTGGCCGCGGGCGCACGCCGGGTCGTCTGCCTGATGAGCTGCAGTAGCCGAGCGGTTGCGTCGCCAAGCCGCAAGCGGCGTACGGCCGGTGACGTGCGCCTGCGCTGCCAAGCCGCAAGCAACATGCAGCCGGTGGCGTGCGCCTGCGCTGCCAAGCCGCAAGCAGCGCGCAGCTGGTGGCGTGCGCCCGCGACGCCAAGCCGCAAGCAGTGTGCAACCGGCTGTGCGCCGATTACGGGTGGATGATAGCGCATTCGGGCGCTCCTTGCTGCCTCTTGTCTTCCGAGCCGTCCCTTTCCGGCAGGAAATGGCCGATTTCCAAATTCCAGACGGTCGTCCGTTCGCTTTTCCGGCCTCACGTCGGGGTTAGCCGGGGGCAGCGCGGCGACCCGGCCCGCTGAGCAGCCCGTTTACCAGCGCATCTGGAAAGGGCTCTTTCGCCGCTCGACTCGAATTTGGATTTCGCAGAATTCGCGCCACAAATCAAGGGCGTGGAGAACAAGGGCGGTCCGGTATCCCGATAGCGCGTGCTCGGGGGTCGAGCACATGCCGCGAAGGGATACGCTTGCCAGACGTGTGCGGCGAAGCGGGTGGTGCTGGGCTTTTCGCTCCGGTCTAGTTCGGAGGTATGGCCGTAGCGAACGGCGTTTGTGCGCGAGCTCGTGCAACGAGTCACGTTTGCGCTGAGAAGCGGCTGTAACGAATCACGTTTGTGGCGGAAAACCGCTGTAACGGACTGCGATTGTGCCCTATCTCGTGTAACGGATGACGTTTATGGCAGAAATCGCTGTAACGAACTTCGATTATGTGCGATTTTCTGTAACCGATGACGTTTATGGCGGATTTCGGCTGCCACAAACGTCATCCGTTACATCGGAGTCAACGCAAACGCCATCCGTTACAGGGAGGCTGCCGCAAACGTCATCCGTTACATCAGGGCGGCTGCAGACGTCATCCGTCGCGAGGGGGTCTACCGTATGCGTCGCTTGCCGTAACGGGAACGGGTTTCGGTCGGGTGCGGGGCGGCGGAACGGGAGGCATCGAGCGTGGGGAGGCCGCCGGGTGCGAGGTGGCGGAACGGGGAGAGCCGTCCAGCGTGTGAGAGGGCTGCTGGGCGCTGGGTGATCGAGCTGAACGGTACCGAGCGTGGGGTGGCTGTCGAGGGGAGCGGCCTAGCCGAATCGGGGGGGATGCTGGGCGCGGGAGGAGCCGCTGGCGAACGAGGTGACCAGACTGAAAGGACGTCGTGCGTGAAGGAGCGCTGGCTGCGGGGCGGAAGCGGCTTGGGGCTCGGCGGTCTGACCACCGGTGGCAGGCATCGGCGCGCCCCATCCGTTCGGTAAGCTCTTCGCTCTTTTTACGGTGTCGGGGCGCGGCGGGGTGGGGTGCGCGTCGAAGCGGTACAATAAGCAGCTACCTTACCGTCCGATCGCAGGCTTGTCTCTGCGAATGCCGAGGATGCCATGACCGAACCTGCTGAAACCAAAAGCTCCCCCGCCGAAGCTGCTGCAACCGATCGCGCTTCCGCCGATACGGCTGCGATCGGTTGCGCCTCTGCCAAAGCCGCCGGCACTAGCTGCGCTGTTGAAGCCTCTGACGCTCGCTGCGACGCCGAAGCCGCCGGCGCCAACTGCGCACCCGCCGAAGCCGCCGGTGCCAACTGCGCACCCGCTGAAGCAGCTGCAACCGCCTGCACTTCCGCCGAAGCTGCCGCAGCCAACCACCCTGTCGCCGAACTTCGTCCCAACCAGCGCACCCGCCGGGTCATGGTGGGCGGCGTGCCCGTGGGCGGCGGGGCCCCGGTGGCGGTGCAGTCCATGCTCAACGCCCCGGCCGACGACGTGGCGGCCAATTTGGCCCAGATAGATGCGTTGGCCCAGGCCGGCTGCGAGATCGTTCGCATGGCCATCCCGCGCCGCGCCTGCCTGGACGCCTTCGCGGCGGTGTGCGAGGCGTCGCCCCTGCCCGTGGTGGCCGACGTGCACTTCGACCCGGTCATCGCCATCGAGGCTGCCCGGCGCGGTGCCGCGAAGTTGCGCATCAACCCGGGCAACATCGGCGGTCTGGCCGCGACCGATGCCGTGCTGGATGCGGCGGGCGAGGCGGGCATCCCCATTCGCATCGGGGTGAACGCCGGCTCGCTCGACCAGGAGCTGGCCTCCCGCACCGACCTCACGCTGCCCCAGAAGCTGGCGGCCTCGGCGGCCCAGTACGTGGCCTATTGCGAAAGCCGCGGCTTTTCCGACCTGGTGGTTTCCGCGAAGGCCCACGACGTCATGACCACGGTTCGCACCTACCGGCAGCTGGCCACCGACATCCCGCACGTGCCGCTGCACATCGGCGTCACCGAGGCGGGCACGGCCTTCCAAGGTACCATCAAATCCGCCGCCGGCCTGGGCATCCTTCTGGAAGAGGGCATCGGCGACACCATGCGCATCTCGCTCACCGACGACCCGGCGGTGGAAGTGCGCGCTTGCTGGACGCTGCTTTCCGCCCTTGACCTGCGTCGTCGTAACCCCGAGCTCATCAGCTGCCCCACCTGCGGCCGCTGCCAGGTGAACCTCATCGACCTGGCGAAGCAGGTGGAAGCGAGGTTGTCCGGTGTGGCCAGCCCGGTGAAGGTGGCGGTGATGGGGTGCGTGGTGAACGGCCCGGGAGAAGCGGCCGACGCCGACATCGGCGTGGCATGCGGTGCGGGGTCGGGCATCGTGTTCCGAAACGGAGAAACTATCCGCAAAGTGGCGGAAGACCAGATAGTGGACGCATTGATGGAGGAGATTGAGAGCCTATGACGAATTCCAACACCAACCTTTCCCAGGTTCGCGCATCCAGGCAGCAGACCGTGCTGCGCATGAGCCAGCTGTATGTGCCCACGCTGAAGGAGGATCCCTCCGACGCCGACATCGCCAGCCACCGCCTGCTTCTGCGCGCGGGCTTCCTGCGCAAGACCGCTTCGGGCGTGTACACGTTTCTGCCCCTGGGCAAGCGGGTGCTGGACAAGGTGGAGGCCATCATCCGCGAGGAGATGAACGCCATCGGCGCTCAGGAGATCATGATGCCCGCGCTGCAGCCGGCCGAGCTGTGGCACGAGTCGGGCCGCTGGGACGACTACGGCCCGGAGCTCATGCGCCTGGTGGACCGCCACGACCACGGCTTCTGCCTGGGACCCACCCACGAGGAGCTCATCACGGCGCTCGTGCGCAACGAGCTGCGCTCCTACAAGCAGCTGCCGCTGTCGCTGTACCAGATCCAGGTGAAGTTCCGCGACGAGATCCGCCCGCGCTTCGGGCTTCTGCGCAGCCGCGAGTTCATCATGAAGGACGCCTACAGCTTCCACGCCACGCAGGAATCGCTGCAGCAGACCTACGACGCCATGGCCGAGGCCTATGGGCGCATCTGCGACCGCATGGGGCTTAAATGGGTGAGCGTGGAGGCCGATGGAGGCCAGATCGGCGGCAAGGTGACCCGCGAGTTCATGGCCCTGGCCGAGTCGGGCGAGGCCGAGATCGTGCACTGCAGCTGCGGTTATGCGGCCGATGCGGAAGTGGCCGAGTGCAAGGCGTTCCCCACGCTCTACGACGTGGACTTCCAGAAGGTGGCCACCCCGGGCGTGCACACTATCGCCGAGCTGGCGGCGTTTCTGGACATCCCCGAGACCTCCACGGTGAAGGCGCTTTCCGGCCGCTCCGACGACGGGCGCCTGGTGGTGCTGTTCGTGCCCGGCGACCACGAGGTCAACGAGCTGAAGGCGTCGCGCGCGGCCGGCGGGTTCACGCTGCTTACCGACGAGGAGATGGAGGCCTTCGGGCTGCACAAGGGCTCCATGGGCCCGGTGGGGCTGCCCGAGAGCGCCTACGTCATTGCCGATACGTCGCTGCAGTCGGTGCCGAAGTGGGTTGTGGGCGCCAACGAGGACGGCTTCCATTACGTGGGCGCGCGCCTGGGCGAGGACTTCACGGTGAACGAGTGGGCCGACCTGTCCGTGGCCAAGCCGGGGGATGCGTGCCCGGTGTGCAACCTGCCGCTTCAGGGCGCGCGCGGCATCGAGGTGTCCCAGGTGTTCCAGCTGGGCACGAAGTACTCCCAGGCCATGGGCGCCACCTTCATGGACGAGGACGGTTCGGAGAAGCCCTTCGTCATGGGCTGCTACGGCGTGGGCGTGACCCGTTCCATGGCGGCCATCGTGGAGCAGTACAACGACGAGCTGGGCATGTCCTGGCCGCTGTCCGTGGCCCCGGCCGAGGTGTGCATCCTGCCGCTCACGGTGGGCGACGACGCGGTGCAGCCGGCGGCGGAGAGCCTGGCGCGCAAGCTGGCCGAGATGGGCGTCGAAGTGGTCATCGACGATCGCAACGAGCGTGCCGGTGTGAAGTTCGCCGAAGCCGACCTCATCGGCTGGCCGCTGCAGATCATCGTGGGTAAGCGCGGGCTGGCCGAAGGCAAGGTGGAGATCAAGCGCCGTCGCACCGGCGAGCGCCGCGACATCTCGCTGGACGCCCTGGGAGACGCCTTCGCCTTCGCCAAGCGCAACGGCATGTACCTGGTGACCAGCCTGTTCGAGTAGGACAGGCGAGACGCTGGGACGACGGATGCGGCTCCGCGAGCGATTGGCGGAGCCGCCTTTGCATTCGGTGCGGGAAGATTGCGTCGCGGTTGGGCGCGCGGCGGTTTAAGAGGGAAATGCGAGCGAAAGGACTCATGTGGCTGTGGAAGCTGTGCTCTTCGATTTGGACGGAACGTTGCTGGACACCCACGACGCGCTGCTGGCGAGCTTTCGCCATGCCACGCGCGAGGTGCTGGGGCCGGCGGCCGACGGGCTCACCGAGGCCCAGCTCATGGCCAAGGTGGGCCAGCCGCTGGACACCCAGATGTGGGACTTCACCGACGACCAGCAAACCCATGACCGTTTGCTGGAAGTGTACCGCGAGCACAACAACCAGGTGCACGACTCGCTGGTGAAGGTTTTTCCGGGCATCCCCGAACTGCTGGATGCGCTGCGGGCAGCCGGCGTGCCTATGGGCGTGGTCACCTCTAAGCGCCACGACATGGCCCTGCGGGGGCTGAACCTGTTTGGGCTGGCGGACTACTTCGATTTCGTCGTAGGTTCCGACGACTTCCCCGAGCACAAGCCCTCGCCCGGTCCGGTGGCCTACGGCTGCAAGCTGCTGGGGCTGGCGCCGAAGACGGTGCTCTACGTGGGCGATAGCCCCTTCGACATGATGGCCGGCAATGGAGCTGGTTGCCCCACTGCGGCAGTGACCTGGGGAATGTTTCCCGAAGAGGTGCTGCGTGCGGAAACCCCCACCTACGTGTGCAGCGACCCCGCCCAGCTGGCGCAGATAGCAGGGGTGTAGGGTTCGCAACCGCGGCCGGCGATGCCCCTCCCGTGCCTCGAAGGCTGCAACCACGATCGGTGCCGGGACCTGCGCCCCGGAGGCCGCACAACTGGCTTTTCCTGCCATTTTTCTGACCTGGTGTTATGCTGAATAATACCAGGTCAATCCATACTTTTTCGAAATACACGACATGCCGGTTGTGCGATGCATATCCGGCATGTCGTGCAACGTGGCCCTCTGTGGCGTATTCGAGCGGGCGGCGGCGTCGGCTGCTGCCCGCTTTGCGGTGGGGGCGAGGGGGCCTGCAAGTTCGGTCCTTACGTACACCCTGCTTTGCAGCCTGCGTATTCGGCTCGCACGCTCAGCCCGCAGAATCGGCAGGTTCGTGCAGAAAAACTCGTGAACCTGCCGATTCTGCGGGCTTTTGGATGGTGGAAGAAAGCTGTGGGCAGCGGGAGGGCGACAGAGGGCGGCGGGAGGGCGGCGACAGAGGGCGGCAGGGTGACTCTCTCTCCGGTCATCAGCTCGGCTGGCTGCCGGCTTCATCGCGCAGCTCGCGGACCCGAGCTACCAGCTCTTGGCGCGAATGGACGTCGAGCTTCGCGTAGATGTTGTGGGTGTGGGTGCGCACGGTGTTCGTGGATATGAACAGCGTCGAGGCGATCTGCTCAGCACCCATGTTCTTGGACAGGAGCTCTAGGATCTGGGCTTCGCGGGCGGAAAGGCCTGCCTGTTGCGCCAGTTTGGAGCAAGCGGCTTTCCAGGGCTGCTCGCCGCGGCGGCCCTCCGGCGCTTGGGACGCTCCATCCCGCTGCCCTTGGCGGGTCAGGTGGGCAATCATCTTCTTGAGGTTGAATTCCGTGCCATTGTCGGTGCTGAACAGGGCCGAGAAGTCGCGCGCGTTGAAGACCACCGCCAGAAACACCAGCACTACGATGGCCAGGCCAAGTGAAGCCAGCCCCACGTTCACCGTTTCCCGCAGGGCGAACAGCATGCGCGAGCAGTCCCATCCCGCCGCCTTTCCGAGGGCGATGCATCCGTAGCCTAGACCGAACACGGCCAGCGGGGACAGCGAGCGCTTGAAGGCGATGTAGGACAGCAGGCACCACACCGTCAGATTGAAGATGCAGGCAAGGAACTCTACCACCAGCGACGGAGCTGCTTCGTTGAGGCCGAGCATAGGGTACAGGGCCAGGGCAAGGGCCGTGCTCACCATGGTGAACAGGTATATCTTGTCGAAGGCAATGCGGGTAAGGAAGCGGATGGCCGTCAGCAGAAGCGCTACGTCGAACAGCATCTCAACGAGAGCCAGTAGCCGCGAGTCGGTTTGGATGCGCTGCAGGCTCTGCAATTCGGTGGACCATCCGGAGGCGAAGCTGGTTGCCAGGGAGAACACGGCGAGGGTCGCCAGCAGCTTCCAGAATCCTCCCGGAAGCTTTGGAAAGCCCCGATCGGGGGAGGCAGCGCTGTCGTCGGAGGGCTTCTGCGATGCCGCCGCGGGCCTAAGGCCGGTTCCCAGCACCAGGGCCGACAGCACGGGAAGCGCGAACAGCCCCACGATTCCGCTCAAAGGAGGGCTTCCCTCGAAGGGCGCGTAGAAGTCGTTGCACATGATGACGGAATACAGAAGCCCGGCCGCGAGGTCGGCTATGAGGTAGTACACAAGCACCTTCGCAGGCTCCATGCGGCTGAACAGCTGGGCGCTGCGCAGGATGAGCAGCCCGTAGGCGGCCCCGCACGCCCATCCGCCGAAGCTGAACAGCCCCCGAATGTCCAGCATGTTAGGTCCTGCGAAGAAGTAGGGGCCCGAGAAGATGACGGAGGCCGCGCCCAGCACGCCAAGGAATCCGGCTATGAAGGTGTAGTACTTCGAATCGAGCAGCTTGCGGAAGTGCCCTTGCAGCAGCGCCGCCGTCAGCAGCACAAGGGCGGCCACGGTGAACAGGTTTTTCTGCAGCCCCACGAGCAATGAGCCGGTCACCAGGGCGAAGCCCTTCTCGTCTATGTTCGAAATCCAGGTGGATGTGTCCGAGAGCAGCATCTGCCATGCCAGCAGCATGGCGAAGCCGAGGAAGGGAAAGCCGGGCCATAGCGCTGTCAGCTGCTGTCCGAGGGACGGCGTGCGCGGGGTCTGCGTATCGCAGGAGGCACCAGGGTTGTCCATGGGTACGCAAGCCTTTCCTCGTGGTTGTCCTGGCAAGGCGACGGCGCGCCATCGTGTCGGACTGTGGGTCCGGCCGCTCAAGCGCGCTGCGTCAATTATGGCCCAAGGCGGGCGATTTGAGAACTACATAAAAATGCATTAGTTCGGAATGAACCACTTCTACCAGCGCAAATGCTGTTTTTCATGCCCCGCGTCGTATTGTTGCTCCCAATGTTTCGTGGTGAACTCGAAAGCGCGTTTCAAGAGCGGCGAACGGGAAGGAGCTCACCTATGGACGAGGCCCGAAACGGCGGTGCGCAGGCTTTGGCGGCCGAAGAGGCCATGCAGCCCGCAACCTTCGAGGAGCAGGTGCGGCGCGGCTGCGACCTGCTGCAGCAAAACCCTGCGAAGCGCCCGCTTCTGTACAAGACCCTTGCCCGCATCGCGCAAGGACCGGTGGACCTTGCGGTGCTCGAAGATGAGCTGGCGCGCGACGTGCGGTGCGCGAAAGGATCCATGGCTCCGTACTTCTACGCCCAATGGCTTGCCGATGCGGGCATGGCGCGACGGTTGGATACCGACGGGTCGGGCCGGCCGGTGAACCGAGACGACTATCCCGAGCTTGACGACGACGCCTTCGACGACATGCTTGCGGGCTTCGCTTACGAGATCACCGACGCCGGGCGCGAGGTGCTGGTTCGGTTCAGCCCGGATTCGCGCTTGAGGGCGCTCTACGAATCTCAGCCGCAGCGTGTTGCCGTCTACGAGGATCTGCTGGCGTTTCTCCGTGAAAAGCATCATCTCGGGCAGATCGACTCCTACGTGCGGGGGCTTGCGAGCTACCAGGCCTACGCTGCCGAGCACCAAGAGCTTTCGCCGAGCGTGTTCGTGGACAAACTCTCCGACGCGGGCGTCATCGCCTTCGACGGCGGATGGGTCGTGCAAGAGGGGAAGGGGGAGCAGGCGTTGTCGTAGCGGGAATCGAAACGAGAGACGGGAAACGAGAGAGGAGCATTTATGAAAGATACGCTGAGCAGGCGAACCTTCGTGCAGGCCATGGCCGTTGGCGCCGCCGCCGTGGCTGCGGCAGGGGCGCTTTCGGGTTGCATGGAGCCGAAGAAGGCCGACGTCGGCAAGCCTTCCACCGAAGCCGACGCCCAGGCTTCCGCCCCAAGTGATGGGAAGGTGCCGGGCACTACGGCGACCCATGTCGACCTGACCGGAGCTGACGTGTACAACACCATGTGCCATGGCTGCATCGCCGCATGCCCGGTGCGCGCCTACGTGAAGGACGGCGTGGTGGTGAAGCTGGAGGGCCATCCCGAGGCCCCGCTTTCTGCGGGTTCGCTGTGCCTGAAGGGCATGAACCAGCTGCATACGCTCTACAGCCCGCGGCGGGTGCTGTACCCCATGCGCCGCACGGGGGCCAAAGGCGCCGACAACGCCGCTTTCGAGCGCATCAGCTGGGAGGAAGCCATCGACGAGTGCGCCGAGCGCATCGCCGACATCATGGAGCAGCACGGCACCTACTCCTTCTTCAGCTCTGCGGGCGGCGGCGGATCCTACGTGGGCGCTATGCTGCCGCCGCTGCTGTCGGGCATGTTCATGGCCCCGACGGGTTTCGAGCCCGGTGCCGCCCAATGCTGGATGCCCCGAAATGCCACGGCGGCGTTCATGTACGGCGGCGCCGATCAGTCCACCGCCGACAGCTCGGTATTGGAGACCTTCAAGGGCCTTTCGAAGGCCGACAAGGAAGCCGGCATCAAAAACGATATGAACTGCCTGGTCATCTGGGGCACGCAGCCTTCCGCCAGCCAGACGTCCCAGGCTGGGCGCGGGTTGGCCGAGGTGCGCGCCTTGGGCTGCAAGACCATCGTCGTGGACCCGAACTTCTCGCCCGACGCCGCTCATGCCACCATCCACTTGCCCGTGCGCCCCGGCTCCGACGCGGCGCTCATTTTGGCGTGGTACCGCATGATCTTCGAGGAAGAGCTCTACGACAAGGAGTTCACGAAGTACTTCACGAACCTGCCGTGCCTGATCAATCCCGACACCAAGCTTCCGTGGCTTGCCACCGAGGTGTTCGACGACTACGAGCCGGTCACCCCCGAGGACACGCCGGTGTACGTGTGCGTGAACGAGATGACCGGCGAGGTGGAGCCGCTGCCCTTCGGAGACCCGGCCGAGCTGTCGGCTGCACTTGACCCGCAGGTGTTCGCCACGGCTACGGTCAACGGCAAGGAGTCGAAGTCCGCGGGCCAGATCTACAAGGACGAGGCCGAGCCCTGGACGCTCCAACGTGCCGAGGAGTTCTGCTGGGTTCCTGCCGAGCGCATCCGCGAGGCGGTGGGGCTCTATACCGCGCCCGCCAAGGAGGGCAAGTGCGCAGGCATCACCCACGGCGTGGCCACCGACCAGATGGAGATTGCCTCCCAGGCGCCGCTGGGGCTCCTGGGCCTGGACATGATCATGGGCTACGTGAACAAGCCCGGTGCGGCGCTTACGCAGTCGACAATGGGTGGTCCCATGGGCCCGCAGCTTGACGGCACCAACCAGTGGGGCAAGTGCGCCGCCGACGGAACGCAGCCGCGGCCGACCAAGGGCTACCTCGCCCAGCTGCAGTACGGCTACACCGTGGGCGCCACCGAGGCGGCCAACCAGGAGCGCGTGGCGCAGTCCGACCCCTCGGCGCTGGCGGTGTACGGCAAGCTGTGGACCGACCGCCTGGGTCTTTCCAACCATCGCGGCCTGTCCGCCTGGGGGCACTCGCATATCCCCGCGGTCCGCGAGGCCATCGAGACCGGCGAGCCCTACCGTCCGCGCATCTGGGTCGAGCTGTCGGGCAACAAGCTGGCCATGCTCGCAAGCTCCGGCGCCTGGTACAAGGCCGCTATGGAGAACGTCGACTACGTGGTGGGGCAGCAGCCCATCTTCACCAGCTTCCATATCGAGCTGGCAGACATCTTCTTCCCGACCGAGGAATGGCTGGAGCATCCCCATTCCCGTACGGGGCAGCTGAACTACACCTTCGCCAATCCCGGCATCGTCCATTTGGGCGAGAGCGTCAATCCCATGCATCCTTGGATGCTTCTGGCCGACGCGGTGAGCGCGAAGCTCAACGAGCGCCTGGACTCGGTGGTGTTCACGGGCACGGGCCAGACCATTTCTGAGCTGGGGCTGACCTTCCCGCTGTTCAAGCTGGGCGACCGCGGCAACTCCGACACCACCTGCTGGAAGATGGAGCTGACCGGCGTGGGCGCACAGCTGGGCCTGGGCGAGGATGCCACCATAGACGACTACATGGCCAAGCTGAGGAACAACTCCGACGCCTACTACGTGTCCACGCCCTCCGAGGACTACTGGACCTACGGGCAGCACCTGGTGAAGGCCACCGACGGGCTGCCGCTGGGCTTCGCCACAGAAAGCCGCAAATGCGAGGTGTACTGCACCACCATGCTCAAGCTGGGTCGCACCGGATGGCCCTACTGCTATCCCACTGCGTTCGAGGAGCCGGTGGACAGCCGCATCGGCACGTTCGACGGCGATTACTCGCCCATCTGCCGCGTGCCGCTGCAGACCGAGGCGCCCGAGGTGAAGGGCGCGGACGGCTACACCCTGCCCTTCGACAAGGACTTCCCTCTGGCCATCACGTCCGGGCGCGTGCCCTACTTCCATCACGGCACCATGCGCCACGCCCCCTATGCCCGCGAGCTGTTCCCGGTGCCGTTCATCCGCATCAACCCGGAAACCGCGGCCAAGTACGGCATCTCCGACGGCGACTGGGTGGAGGTGTCCTCGCGGCGTACCCAGGGCAGCGACTACGACGTGTCCAAGCGCGGCACCGAGCGCTCCTACGCCGGAGAGAAGACCCAGACCACGAAGGTCTCCGACCCCATCCGCACCATCGCCTACGTTTCCGAGGTGGTTGCCCCCAACGTGGTGTGGATGGAGCGGTTCTGGAATCCCGAGTGCTTCGACAAGAGCCAGAAGACCAAGACCGGCGGCTGGCAGGAATGCAGCGTCAACGTGCTGACAAACGGCATAGACGCCCAGTTCAACGAGGTGTTCGGCAGCTACAACTACCGCGCATTCGCTGTGAACATCAAGAAGTCCGAGCGCCCCGATCGCGTGTGGGTGACGCCTAAGGAGTTCGAGCCGTTCATGCCCACGTCCGAAAACCAGGTTCACGACGAAATCGGTGTGCTGATGGGCAACAAGGACCTTGTGACGGACTACTACCAGTTCGCGACGGCCGACGCTCCGGCCCAGGGCTAGCGTTGCCGACAGCGCGAAGGCCGCGGGGTGCATCGGGCGCCCCCTCCCGCATCCGACGCACCCGCCTGCCTTCGCGAGCCATTCGAGAGAGGAGAGACTATGAAGCGAGCCATGGTCATGGACCTGGACCGTTGCACGGGATGCCAAAGCTGCATCGTGGCGTGCAAGTTCGAGAACAACTCCGGATTGGGAAACTATCGCTGCGACATCGTCGACGTGGGACCCTACGGCACCCATCCCGACATTCAGATGTACTGGCTGCCGTTTCAGTGCCAGCAGTGCGAGAACGCCCCCTGCATCGAGGTGTGCCCAACCGGCGCGAGCTATCGCGACCCGGACAACGGGGTGGTGCTCATAGGCGATCAGGAGTGCATAGGATGCATGACCTGTCTGGCAGCCTGCCCCTTTTCGGACAACGCCGGAGCAGCTCGCCCCAGCGCCCGCTGGTTCAACGAGGAGCGCAACGTGGTGGAGAAGTGCACGCTGTGCAACCACCTGACGGCGAAGAGCGACGGCGTGGAGAACCCTGCCGATTCGCTGGATGAGGCCCATGCGGTTCCCCCCTGCGTGCACAACTGCCCGACGAAGTGCCGCCACTTCGGCGATTTGGACGACGCGGCGTCGGAGGCGTCCCAGATGCTGGCCCAGGCGAAGGCCGAAGGGCGTCCCACGTACACCCTGGCCAGCGACGAGGCACAGGCGACGTTCGTTTACATCCTGTCGGAGTCCACGGCTCCGTGGAACGGAATGGGCGAGTGGCGCTCGCTGGTGGCGAAGGGTTAGCGCCCGGTGAGTCGGTGCGTCAGGGCGGGGCGTCCGCGCGATCGGATGCGGCGCCCTGCTCTGGCGCTCATGGTGCAGGACGAAGGTTGGAAGGAGCGGCTCTATGGCTGATGAGACGATCGATTACGATGGGCTTGCAAGGCTCATGGAATCTCGGGCGAGTTCGTACCGCCTGTTTGCGCGGCTGTTCCTGAAGCCGTTGTCCGAAGGGGACGTTGCCGTGCTGGCGGGCGCCGACTACGTGGCCTACGCGCAGGAGCTCGGGCGCGAGAGCCCCCTGTTCCGCGGCTTCAACGACATGGGACGCGGGCTGCGCCGGCGTCACACGGGTACGAAGTCGGTGCTGGCCAGCGACTACTCCATGTGCTTCGACGGCTTGGCAAGCGCCGACGGCAAGGTGGCGGTTCCCTATGCGAGCGTGTTCCGCTCGGAAAAGGGGCTGCTCTACGGGCCGCCCCGCGCCGAGGCCCTCGCGGCTTTCCGCGCCCAGGGGGTGGGCCTTAAGGAGGGAATCGACCTGCCGGAGGACCATCTGTCCTTCGAGCTGGAGTTTCTTGGCTACCTTGCGCAGAAGACGGCCGAGGCTCTGCGGCAGCACGACGGCCAGGGCGCGCGCAGGCTGGTGGCTGACGCCCAGGCCTTCTTGGGCGATCAGGTGCTTTCCTGGTCCGACGCGCTGTTCGACGTAGCCCGCCGGCTGCTTGCTACGCGCTTCTACCAAGGAGTCGTCGAGGCGACCCAGGCGTACTTGTCGCTGGATGAGCAGGTGCTTGCCGACGTGGCCGAAACGTTGTCCGAAGAGGGCGCCTGCAATCCGGGCTGCCTTTCCGATTGCGCCTAGGGGGCGAAGGCTATGGACTTCCTCGCCGTCCTTGCCGTGGTGGTGGCGGCCTGCTTAGCATTGCGGAATCCGATCCAACGTTATCCTGCAGCTTTCTACGTGCTGGCCATCACCGTAGACGTGGTGTTCCTGGCGGGACTTTCCGGATTGCTGCCTCGGGAGCTGTGGACGGCCCTGCTGTTGCCCGTGCAGAAGTGCTACCTTGCCCTGGCGCTGTTCGTTGTGGTCATGTTCATCGGCGTGCTGCCCCGTGCGGGGCGGGTCTCGTCGTGGCTTCGGCCCGTTCGCGCTCAGCTGTCCATTCTGGCGTGCCTGCTTGCGGCGGGGCACATGGCCGCCTACCTTACGTCCTACGTTCCCCGCCTGGCGAAGGGGCTTGCCAACGGGAGCCTGAACGACAACGTGGTTGCCTCGCTTTTCGTGGCGCTGGTGCTGCTTGCTCTTGTCGTCGTGCTGGGGGCGACCTCGCTGTCCTTCGTGAAGCAGCGCATGCGCACTGCAACCTGGAAGCGCATCCAGCAGCTGTCCTACTTGTTTTTTGCCCTGGTGTACGCGCACCTGGCCATGATGCTGGGTCCGGCGGCCTCCAACGGACGCGAGTCGGCTTTGGGAAGTGTGGCGGTGTATTCGGCGATCTTTGCTGCCTACGTCGTGCTGCGCGTGGTTCGAGCCGTGTTGGACAGAAGGGCTGCTCGACGGGAGCTTTCGGCTCGGACCGTGGACGTCGACGACGAGGATGCAGAGCCGCAGATGCTCGTCTCGGCGTAGTCGAGTCCGTGCTCGATTCTCAGGCGTTCGAAGAACTCGTCACCTTCCGTCCAGCGTGCATGAGGGCGGGGTTCTGCGTGAAATTCTGCAGAACCCCGCCCTTGTGCACTGTGTTCGCCCTGGCGCCTTCTGCCGCCCCTGCTGCCCCTTGAGACTTTGCGCTTGGCTGTGCTGGTACAATGCCGGGGAGTGCGAGACGCGGCGAGTGGATTGGAGGAACCGGGAAGGTGAAGAGCCGAAAGATGTTTTGGGCTGGTTTTGCCATGGCGCTGGTCGGCGCGGCGCTTTGGGGCGTGTCCGGAGCCGGAGCGCAGTTCCTCTTCGACGGCTACGGCGCGTCTCCGGCGTTCGTGACGGCGTTTCGCATGGTGGTAGCCGGGGCGTTGTTCCTAATCGTCATCGGTGTGCGCTATCGTGCTGCGCTGCGACGGCTGCTCGGCTGCCGGAGGGACTGGCTGTTTTTGGCGCTGTTCGGCCTGGGGCTTTTCGGCAGCCAGCTCACATTCGCCTGCTCCGTCGCCGCCACCAACGCCGGCACGGCATGCGTGCTGCAGATGCTCAACGCGGTGTTCGTGCTGGCTTTCGTTTGCATGGCTGGCCGCGCATTGCCCACCCTTCGCGAGGGGCTCGGGTTACTGTTGGCGCTGGGTGCTACGGTCGTCATCGCCACTCAAGGTGATTTGGGCGTTATCCGACTGCCCGCCGCTGGCCTGTTCTGGGGGTTACTGAACGCCCTGTCCGTGGCCGTGTACATTCTGGTGCCGCGCTATTCTGGGCTTTTCGACCGCTACGGAAGCTTCACGGTGACTGGTTTGGGCATGTCCCTCGATGCTATCGCGGCTGTTGCCGTGCTGCTGGCCGGGGGCGCAGCGGCGGCTGTGGGCGCCGGGACGGCGGGGGCGGCAAGTACGGGCGATGCGGCGCTTGCGGGTGCTCCGCTCGTTTCCGCGATTCCCTTCGACGGTGCGGCATGGGCGGTCCTGATCGCCGCCGTGGCGCTGCTGGGCACCTTCGCGGCGTTTGCGCTGTACATCGGCGGCGTAGCGAAGGTGGGCTCGGTCACCGGCAGCTTGCTGGGCGTCATGGAGCCGGCCTCGGCCACCGCGCTTTCGGCCTTGCTGCTGGGAACGGCCTTCTCGGGCGCCGACTGGGTGGGCTTCGCCCTTATGTCTGCCATGCTGGTATGCATGACCCTGCCGGGAAGGCGGCAAGGCGTGACTGGCAGCAGCTAAACCAGCTTGGCGAACATGCGATTAGTGCCGGGAAGGGGCGCGAAGCCGTACTTTTCGTAGAACGCGCGGGCTTTGTCGTCGGCGGGATCGACAACGAGCGCCCGGGCGCCCAGAGTTCCAGCAATGGCGAGAGAGCGGTGGACGGCGTCCAGAAGCAGGTCGTGCCCAAGTCCGTGTCCTTGGAAGCGTTTATCAACCCCTAGCATTCCAAGCAGAATGACTGGAATCTGCAAAGGGGCGTTCCGTGAAAGCCAGCCCGACACGCTGTCGCGGGCGATGGATTGCGAGCTCAGGCTGTAGAAGCCGGCAACGCACGCACCGCAGAACGATGCGTAGACGACGGCTGTTCCGTTTCGCCGTGCGGAAGCGGCGTAGCGATTCGCCCAAGAGTCCACGGTCTCGATGCCGCAGCAGAAGCTCTCAATGTCGTCGCCCTCCTCCAACTGTCGTGGAGGGGCAAACTCTAGCCCTCCCATCGTGTCTTCCCCTGAGCGAATTCTGTGAATACGAGGTTGGCTTGTTGATCCAAAGCGCGTGCGAACTCGTCGAAGCTTTCCTCCGAAAGACGGACGGTGGCCTGGTCGGTGATGGTTTGTTGGGCTGACTCCAGTAGATGGGAAAGGGACCACTGGGAGATGCTGGCTCCCGCGAGGCTGGCTGCGGTTTCGATCTGTCGCTTCTGCTCGTCGGTCATGCGTAGGTCAATCCTGCTCGTTTTTCGGTCGAGCGCTGCGGTTGCCATGGCTTCTCCAATCTGTACGGTGTACTGCCGTACATCATAGCACGGAAAACAATGCATGTCTTGGCGAATGGTCAGCCGCGTCGAAGCTTGCTGTAACGGGCACACGAGGCGATGGGACTGTTGGGGCTTAGGATTGGCCTATCGGCGAGATTGTTGGCGGTTGTGCTTGAGGTCGCTGCGCATCCGGGCGAACTCCTGCGGGGACAGCTTCACGCGGTCGCTGGCGCTGCGGCTGGCCGTGCGGGCGCTGATGGCTCGGGCGACGACGCTGCGCTGGTAGACCCGACGCACGCGCCGCTGCGGCTGCCGTGCGGGCAGCGTGGCGAAGCGGCCGGTGAGCGAGGGGTTCTCGCGCGGGTCGTCTTCGGCGAAGGTGCCGTGGGGCTCGTCGACGGCGAACTCGTGCGCATCGTCGAAGGAGGGTGAATCGGGGGCGGGGTGGAAGGAGGGCAGCAGGTTCGCCGGCTTGGCCCGCGGGGTCTCTTCGCTGGCGAGCGCAGCGGGTGCATCGGCGGTCCAGGTCTTCGCGGCGTCTTCGAAGGTGCCGCCTGCCGAGCTGGTTACCTGCGTGCGGCTGGGAACGGTCTTGCGGGGGTGCGCGGGCGCCTTGGCGGTGCGGGCGGCCTGCCCGCCGCCGGCTTCGGCACCGTGCGCGTCGGCGCGGCCGCGATTGCCGGCCGCCGGCGAGCTGGACGGCTCCCAGGGGTCCCGCGCCTGCGCCCGTCCGCCGTCGGCGCCGCCTCCGACCGGTTCCAGCTTGCCCGTTTGCCCCGGCATGGGCACGTACTCGCCGTTTATGCGCAGCCACAGCCGATGCAACCGCTCGGCCTGGCGGCTACGCTCCTTGTCGCGGGCCACCTTGCCCTTCGGCGCGCGCACCACCTTGCTGGCCACGGCCTTCGCCGGCCGTGCGATCACGTCGGTGTAGTCGCGCGGGGGCTTGGTGTGCCAGCCGAACAGCAGCGACCCGTAGCGGATGCCCAGCACCAGCACCACGCAGGCCAGCGGCGCGTAGTCTGCCAGCACATGGTTCTGGTTCATGAGCGCGTACACGAGCGCCCCAATGAAGGCGGCGGTGCCGTACAAGGCGCCGGCCTGGAACGATATGGGCTCGCGGTTCATGCATACGTCGCGGCAGATGCCGCCGCCCACAGCGGTGATGGTGCCCAGGATGGCGGCGGGGATGATGTCCATGCCCGCCGACATGGACTTGCCCACGCTGATGATGGCCCACAGCGCCACCGACAGGTTGTCCAGCAGGTTCACCACCGGGTCCAGGTAGGTGGTCAGGCGGCTGAAGTAGAACACGATGATGCCCGCCACCACGCAGGCCACGATCAGCGACGGTTTCTGGAAGGCGTAGATGCCGTAGTTCTGCAGCAAGATGTCGCGGGTGATGCCCCCGGCCAGACCCGTCACGATGGCGATGCAGCACACGCCGAACAGGTCGTAGCGGGCGCGCACGGCGCTCATGGCCCCGGAGATGCCGCCGGTAAGCGATGCGGCCAGCTCCAGCCAGAACGGGATGGTAAGGACGACTTCCAGCATGGCCGGCGGTTAGCGAGCGGTTGGGGTATCGGTGCCGGAAGCGGTTGCGGGCGCGCTGGGGGAGTCGTCGGCGGTCGCGCTGCCGGAGGGGGCGCCCTCGGCGGCAGCGGTTGCGTTGCCGGCCGATTCGTGCTCCACGGTCTCGACGGCTATGAGCCGGGCCACCACGGACTCGCCGGAGAAGTTGCGGTGCTCGGTGATGAGCGCCGCGCCGTCCTTGTCGAAGCTGGCGTCGGCAAACAGCTCGATAGCCTCTGCAGCTGCCGAAAGCGCGCGCTCGTACAGGTCCCAGAAGCTCTCCCGGCGCTCCACCCCGGTGAACGGATCGGTCCATACGTTGCGCTCGCGATTGTCGAACTGGCTGGTCAGCGCCTTCTTCGGCCGATGGCTCATGGCGGCGTAGAACGAATAGGGCCGTACCCGCTGCTCGATGGCGCCCAGGATCGCCCGCTTGGCGCCCGTGGGGGAGTAGAAGCCCTTCTGCACGGTGCGGAAGCTGTGCAGCGCCGCGGCGAACAGGTCGGAGGGCACGTTGATGCCGTACACCTCAAGTGCCACGTAGGCGTAGAGCTTCGACACCGCAGCCAGCACCGCGGTGCTCCCTCGTAGGATGCGGGCCGAGGGGTTGAAGGTGGACACGTCCTCGCCGGTCTTGGTGGTGAGCACCATCTCGTCCAGCTCGCTTTCGATGACCGCGTGCACCTCGCGCCCGTCCTTGCGCGAAAGCCCTGGCTCGCCGGCGTCGCACAAGGCGAACTCCTGGGCGAAGATGAGCGGGTGCGCCGTGGAATCCAGCAGGTAGTGGCACAGAAAGCCCAGCACGTAGGCGCGTCCTATGGCCTGCTGGTCGGCGGGCAGGCGATCCACCGCGTCGTGGAAGGCCAGCAGCAGCTCGTCGGGCTTCTGGTCGTGCATGATGCTGCCCAGCTTGCGCCAGGGCAAAAGACGCGGCACTGCCACCATGTAGAACAGCGGGTCGGGGCCCTGGTTGCCCAGCAGGAAGGCGTCGGCTTCGTCCTTCGAGCCGCCGATGGTTTGGAACAGGCGATCGTAGACGTCGCGGCCGAAGAAGTCGTGGGTGATGATGGCGGGCATTGTCTACCTCGGTTTCTCGTGGTGATGCGAACGCTGTGCGATGAGAATACTGGCTATCATATACAATGAGCGAATCGTTTGTAACAGCGGGTGCCCAAACGCGACAAACGCGACAAAAACCAGGTGAGCGAAGGAGAGCGCATGTCCGAGCAGAGGGTAGGCGGCGGCCGGCCGGCCGAGGGGTCGGCGGGTGCCGGACGCCGCGACGAGGCGTCGGCCCCCAGGAAGGCCCGCGCCGGCAAGCTCACGCGCCAGGAACGCAGCTGGGTGCTCTACGACGTGGGCAACTCCGCCTTCGTGCTGCTGTCCACGGCGCTCGTCCCCGTGTACTTCGCGAGCCTTGCCGAGCCCGGTTCGTCGGTGGTGGTTGCCTGGGGCTACGCCGAAACGGTGGCTTCGTTGATTTTGGCCCTGCTCATGCCGGTGCTGGGGAGCCTGGCCGATCTGCAGGGCAACAAGAAGCGCTTCTACATCGGGTTCGTGGGCACCGGGGCCGTGGCCTGCGCGGCGCTGGGCGTTCCGCAGACGGCGCTGCCGTTTCTGATCGTGTACGTGGTCTCGTCCGTCATGCTCAACGGCTCCATGGTGTTCTACGACGCGTTTCTGGTGGACGCCACCACCGAGGACCGCTACGACGAGGTTTCCAGCCAGGGCTACGCCTGGGGCTACATCGGCTCCTGCGTGCCCTTCATCGCGTGCCTGGCCGTGGTGTTGGGCGGGCCTTCCGTGGGCATCCCCATGGACGTGGGCATGAAGGTGGCCTTCCTCATCACCGCCGTGTGGTGGCTGCTGTTCAGCGTGCCCTTGCTGCGAAACGTCACCCAGACGCACTTCAAGGCGCCCGAAAAGCACCTGGTGCGCGACACCGTGGTGGGCCTTGGCCGCACCTGCAAGAAGATCGTGGCCGACCGGCGCATCCGCTACTTCATGATTGCCTACTTCTTCTACATCGACGGCGTGCACACCATCATCCGCATGTCCACCAGCTACGGCACCGAGCTGGGCATCGATGCAGTGCAGTTGGTGCTGGCGTTGCTGGTCACGCAGTTCGTGGCGTTTCCCGCGGCCATCGCCTACGGGCGCCTGTCAACCCGCTTCGGCACCAAGCGCATGCTGCTGGTGGCGGTGTTCGCCTACTTCTGCATCACGCTGTTTGCGGCGTTCTTCCTGGTGAGCGCCGTGCAGTTCTGGATGCTGGCCGTGTGCGTGGGCCTGTTCCAGGGCGGCATTCAGGCGCTCTCGCGCAGCGAGCTGTCCAAGCTCGTCCCCAAGGAGCACGCCAACGAGTACTACGGCTTCTTCGATATCTTCGGGAAGTACGCCGCCGTCATGGGCACCTTCCTGGTGAGCGTGTTCACCCAGCTCACCGGCAATCCGTCCGTGGGCGTGCTGTCCATCGCGGTGCTGTTCATCGTGGGTTTCTTCTTCCTGTGGAAGATGCCGGTGCCCGCAAGCGGCGAACCGGCGGACGGGCTGGCGGTCGAGTAGCGCGGCGGCGCGGGGCGCAGGCGACAGGCGGATAGGAGCCGGATGGAGGTAGACGCGGAATTGGAAGCGGAGGCGGCGCCGACGGTGCGCGCGGGTGCGGGTGCTCGCGCTAGTGCGGACGTGGAGGGGCGGTTCTCGCGGGCGTTGTCGCTCGTCATCATGGGCGGGCATATCTGCGTCGACACCGTGCAGGGAGGCTTGGCGGCCATCCTGCCGTTTCTGGTGATGTACGGGGGCTACTCCTACTTCGAGGTGTCCACGTTGGTGCTGGCGTCGAACTTCGCGTCGGCCATTATCCAGCCGCTGTTCGGATGGTTGGGGGACCGTAAGGCGCGGCCGTGGCTCATGGCTGCAGGCGTGGTGCTGGCCGGCGCGGGCATGGCGGCCATCGGCGTGGTGCCGACCTACGGCATGGTGGTGGCTGCTGCGGTGGTGTCCGGCGTGGGCATTGCCATGCTTCATCCCGAAGGCGGTCGCATCGCGAATTTGGCAGGCGGGGCCGACCCGGTGCAGAAGGCCCAGTCCATGAGCCTGTTTTCCGTAGGCGGTCAGGTGGGGTTCTGCGTGGGGCCCATTGTCACCGTGGCCGCCGTGCAGGCCTTCGGGCTGGCGGGCACCCTGGTGTATTTGGTGTTTAGCCTGCCCTATGCCGCGTTCATGCTGCGCTACAACGGCCGGTTCGCGGCCTTGGGCGTAGGCTCGCCGGCGGGGGGTGCGCCTGTGGCGGGCGCGAGTTCGGGTGCAGGCGACGGGGCGGCGGTAGCAGATGCAAGCGCCTCCTCCGCCGCCGCCCCCGAGCGGTGGGGCGCGTTCTCCCTGGTGCTGGGTGCGCTTTCCGTGCGCTCGATCGTCTACTACGGCATCACCAGCTTCGCGCCGCTGTTCGTGGTGGGGGTGCTGGGGCAGCCGGAGAACGTGGGCAGCTCCACCATCACGCTGTTCGCCTTCGTGGGGGCTCTGGCCACCCTGGCGGCGGGAAAGGTGGCGGCTTTCGTGCGCACGTCGGTGCTCATGGCGGGCTGCTTTGCCGTCATGGCGGCATGCTTGCTGGCGTTTGCACAGGTAGCGAGCTTGCCGTTGGCCATGGTTCTGCTGGTCTTGCTGGCGGTGGGCGTGAACCTGTTTAACCCGCCCGCCATCACTCTGGGCCAGGACTTCGTGCCTGCGCATCTGGGCATGGCCTCGGGGCTGTCTTTCGGCGTGGCGGTGTGCGTGGGCGGCTGCGTGTCCCCGGCCTTGGGCGCCTTGGGCGACGCCGCTGGGCTGTCGGCGGTGATGGCGGCCCTGTTCGCGCTCTGCTTGGTTGGGCTTGCTTTGTCCCTTGCCGTGGGCGCGGCAAAAAGGCGCCCTGCAGCCTCGTCCTCTTCGCTGCTTGCCGAAGACGGCCCGGGCGAGTAGCCGGCCTAAACCTTTCCGCCGCCTGGCTGCTTCCTCGATTGTGCCGTGTAGGCGCAGCTCATTCTCTCGTTGGCGGCGTCTGGTCGCTTTTCCTGTTGCTTCTGCATGAATATTGCCCCGATGGGCGGGTGCGTCCCTCGGCGCGCTGTGCTCGTTTGCTATAGTGAAGCGTGCTTGTGAGCAACTGCGCTGGGCGGATGCAGCTGGCTGTGGCCTGCCGCGGCTCGACAGAGGGTGTATGGACGCATAAGAGGCAGGTTCCGCATAGTTTCCTGCAGAACCCCTTCCTCGTGCACTCCTCGAGGGTCGTGCGCTGGGCGGATGCAGCTGTCGGCTGCGGCTGTCGGCTGCTGCTGTCGGCTGCTGCTGTCGGCTGCAGGCTCGCGCGATTTCGGCATGACTAGAGGAAGAAGGCTATGGCGCTCATTGTTGCGAAGTTCGGGGGCACCTCCGTTGCCTCACCCGAGCGCATCCAGATGGTGGCGAAGCGGCTGATCGCGAAGCGGCAGGCGGGCCATCAGGTGGTGGCGGTGGTGTCCGCCATGGGCAAGACCACCGACGAGCTGGTGGGCTTGGCGGCCGCCCTCAACGACAACCCTCCCGCCCGCGAGATGGACCGGCTGCTGTCCACCGGCGAGCAGGTGTCCATGACGCTTCTGGCCATGGCCATCGAGGCCCGCGGCTACAAGGCCATGAGCTTCACCGGCCGCCAAGCGGGTATCGAGACCGACGGTACCCATGCCAAGGCCAAGATCGTCAAGGTGCACAACGAGCGCATCATGGACGCGCTTGGCCGGGGCTACATCCCCGTGGTGGCCGGCTTCCAGGGCATCGACGCCAACGGCGACATCACCACGCTGGGCCGCGGAGGTTCCGACACCACGGCGGTGGCGGTGGCCTGGGGCATCGGGGCGGACGTGTGCGAGATCTACTCCGACGTGGACGGCGTGTACTCGGCCGACCCGCGCGTAGCCCCGCGCGCCCGCAAACTCTCCCAGGTGTCCTACGACGACATGTTGGAGCTTTCCGGCGCCGGAGCAGGCGTTTTGCAGATGCGCGCCGTGGAGTTCGCGCGCAAATGGTCCGTGGTCATTCATTCGCGCTCGGCGTTCTCCGACGCCGAAGGCACCTACATCAAGGAGGATCTTGACATGGAGGAAGCCGTCATCACCGGCATCGCCCACGACACGTCCGAAATCAAGTTCACCGTCCGCGGCGTGCCCGATGTCACCGGCGTGGCAGCGAAGGTGTTCTCCACCCTGGCGGCCAACAACGTCAACGTGGACATGATCATCCAGAACACCTCGCAGGACGGCCTGGCCGACATCAGCTTCACCTGCCCCGGCGCCGACAAGCGCCGCGCCTGCGAGACCTTGGATCGCCTGCTTCCCCAGATAGCGGCCAAGGAATACCTGCTTGACGAGTCCATCGCGAAGGTGTCGCTGGTGGGCACGGGCATGAAGTCGTCGCCGGGCGTGGCCGCGCAGGCCTTCCAGACCCTGGGCGAGAACAAGATCAACATCATCGCCATCTCCACAAGCCCCATCCGCCTGTCGGTGGTGGTCGACGGCGCCCAGGCAACTGCCGCCGTGCGCTGCCTGCATACCGCCTTCGGACTGGATAGCGACAGCGTGTTCGAGGAAACCCAGCTCTCGGCCGAGGAGATTGCCGCCAAGATGAACAAGGGCCGCTAGGCGGCTGGTCGCTGCCTGCCCGCTGCGGGTGCCTCGGTCGTGCGCGGCCATCGGATCCGCCCGCCCGTCCATCCGCCCGTGTCCGCCCGTTTCGCCCGCCCGACTCCGCCCTTTGCGCCTCGCGTTCGTGCGGTAGCCCGTTTCGAAAGGAAGCATCCCATGACCTGGAACAAGCCCATGCCCGCCAACCCCGTCGTCGCTGTCTGCGGAGCCACCGGCGCCGTGGGGCGCGAGTTTCTGCAGGTGCTGCACGACGTGGATTTCCCCGCCTCCGAGGTGCGCGCCCTGGCCTCGGCCCGCAGCGCCGGCAAGACGCTTCCCTTCGAGGGGTGCGGCCAGGTTCCCGCAGGCGATCTGGTGGTGCAGGAGATGACGCCCGAGAGCTTCCAGGGCGTTGACATCGCGCTCTTCTCCGCGGGGGCGGGCGTGTCGAAGGCCATGCGTCAGGCCGTGGTGGAGGCCGGCGCGGTCATGATCGACAACTCCAGCGCCTTCCGCATGGACGAGGACGTGCCGCTGGTGGTGCCCGAAGTGAACCCGGGCGACGTGGCGTGGCATTCCGGCGTCATCGCCAACCCCAACTGCTCCACCATCCAGATGGTGGTGACCCTAAAGCCGCTCTACGACATCTCGCCCATCAAGCGCGTGGTGGTGGCCACCTACCAGGCCGCGTCCGGCGCCGGAGCCCCCGCCATGGCCGAGCTCTACGACCAGACCCGCGAGTTTCTGGGCGGCACCCCCGAGGACGAGCTGACCGTGAGCGCCTTCGCGCACCGCATCGCCTTCAATTGCATTCCCCACATCGACGTCTTCATGGACGACGGCTCCACCAAGGAGGAATGGAAGATGGTGGTGGAGACCAAGAAGATCATGGGCGACCCGAACATCCAGGTGAGCGCCACCTGCGTGCGCGTGCCCGTGCTGCGCTGCCACGGCGAGGCCATCAACGTGGAGTTCGAAGGCGACGTGTCGGTGGAGGCGGCCCGTGCGGCGCTGGAGGCGGCCCCCGGCGTCACGCTCATGGACGACCCCGAGGCCAAGAGCTACCCCATGCCCGGTCTTCTGGCCGGCACCGACGGCTCCTACGTGGGTCGTTTGCGCAAGGACCCCACCGTGCCCCACGGCCTGGCCTTCTGGAACGTAGCCGACCAGATTCGCAAAGGAGCGGCCCTGAACGCCGTCCAAATAGCCCAGCTGCTGCTGCCGTAAGATCGCGTTCGGCGCCGGATGTTCACCTAGCGTTCGGTGCGGTATACTGGCGCTATGGTTACGATTGAAGACATAGCGAAAGCGCTCGAAGAGGTTGTCGCTCCTTACGACGTATCTGCGGTGTACCTGTTCGGGTCCTACGCTCGCGGCGAGCAGGGCCCGATGAGCGATGTGGATATACGGCTCGAATGCGGGGATGGGGTCGATTTTGGCGATCTGCTCGATATCCAAGAGCAGCTGGAAGCGCGGCTCGGTCGTTCGGTGGAGCTGATTTCCAATCCCCTCGAGTTCTTGCGCCCGGCGTTCCGGGAGCGCGTTCTGCGCGACGAGGTGCTTCTGTATGCAGCAGCTTGAGAGGGACCTCGACCTCATCGAGGTGATTTTGCGCGACGCCTCGGTGCTCTCGGCTCGCGTCGAGAGATTCGGCTTGGATAAGGAGAAGTTTGTCTGCGACCGGTCCGAGGGTGGCGAGCTCGCCTACGATGCCGTCATGAGCCCTCTGTATCGGATAGCCGAAGACGCTTTGCACCTCTCGGACGAGGTGGTCGGGGCATTTCCCGATTACCCTTGGCGTCAGATCAGGGGCTTCAGAAACTTCGTGGCTCACGGCTACCGAGAGGTCGATCGAAGCATCGCATGGGGCGTGATCGTCGAAGACGTCCCTTTGCTAGCCTCCTGCCTGGAGCAATACCGTGCCGAGCAAGAGGGCTGAAGCTTCTGCCCTCTTGCTCGATTTTTCCTGCGTTTGCGGGCCCTTACAGCTCCACCAGGTCGTAGTCGCGGGTGCCGTAGCCTAGGCGGGCGGCGTCTTCGATGGTTTTGATGCCGTGGCGGGAGTTCACGCGCTCCAGGAAGTGGTCTCGGCCGGGGTCGTCGGAATTCGCCACGGCGTAGATGCAGGCCTGGTCGATGGCCACCGGGTCAAGGCTTGCGAAGATGCCGATGTCGCTCATGCAGGGGTCCTCGGCCACGGCGCAGCAGTCGCAGTCCACCGACAGGTTGCAGGCGATGCTTATGTAGGCAAGGTTGCTCCCGAAGTGGTTCACCACTGTTTCGGCGGCTTCGGCCATGGCTTCCAGGAAGTCGTCCTGCTCGGCCACCTTGTCCCAGCATTCGCTCTGCTCGGCAGTGGCGCCGCCGCTGTGGATGTAGGCCTTGCCTGCGCTGGAGGCGCATCCGATGGACAGCTGCTTGAGCGCGCCGCCGAAGCCGCCCATGGGGTGTCCCTTGAAGTGCGAGATCACCAGCATGCTGGCATAGTCGGCCACGTGCGCGCCCACGTAGTTGCGCTTCAGCACGCGGCCGTTCTCGATGGGAAGCACCAGGTCGGGCCCGTCGGCGTCCATGATGTCCACGCTGAACAGCTCTGACCAGCCGTGCTCGGCCATCAGCCGCTCGTGCTTGCGGGTATGGTTGCGCTCGCCTTCGTAGGCGGTGTTGCATTCCACCACGGTGCCGCCCACGTGGTCGATCACGGGCTTCAGGAACGCCGGGCGCAGGTAGTTCTGGTTGCCCTTCTCGCCGGAATGAACCTTTACGGCCACGGGTCCGGGCAGCTGCACGCCCAGGGCCTCGTACAGGCGCACGACGTTTCCCGGGCTGATTTCACGGGTGAAGTACACGATAGGCTTCGCCATGGGACTTCCTTTCAGGTAAGGGCGGGGGACCGTAGACGCAGCCGAAACTGCCGCTAGGGCACCTGCCTGACTGTTATGCCCAGCATAGCGCCTCGACTGCGCTTGATGTCAATCGCAATCGCCGGTTCGTGGGCAAACTTTCACAGGGAGACTGTGAGATTGGTTAGGCTAGGCAGTGCGGCAGGGAGGAACGGCTGGGCGTCCAAGGGACTGGTTGTGTGGCGCTGCGCTGCCGAAACGGCCGTTGGTTCGGCCCATGGGTCGTAAAGCTATGACACCGTGTCATATACATTTGCGCTGGGATGTGGCATACTGGCCTTCGTCTGGAGACAGGGCGCTCGCGGTTAGACGCGGGTCGTTTGGGGAAGGCGCTGTCCGAGGGGGTCGGATGCTGGGGGAGCTTTCGGTGCTCTACCTGTTCCTTGGGGGGACGGGTGCGGGTTGCTTGGCCGTATGCAGCCTGGCCGACCTGCTGTGGCTGCGCGAGCCCTTCGGCCGGGCTTCGTGCGAGGATGGCGCGGCGTCCGTGCCCGAGCGACGGGTTCTGGCCTTGGGGTTTCTGTCCGGAACGGCACTGGTGGTGTTCGGCGTACTGTGCCTGCTGCTTGACCTGGGGAAGGGCGACCGTGCGTTGGAGATGCTGTTCTCCGGTACGTTCAACCTAATGACTGCCGGCGTGTACGGGCTGTGCCTGACGGTGGCGCTTGCCCTGGCGGCCACGGCGGTGCGCTGGCTGTACGTGCCGACGGTTGCTACCCTGGTTGTTCGCGCGGTGGAAGTGACCTTGGTTCCCGCTGCCCTGTTCGTAATGGCCTACACGGGCTTCCTGTTGCAGATGCTGGGCGGCTTCGCGTTGTGGAAGAGCCCGTTGCTGCCGGCGCTGTTCGTGCTGTCGTCGGCGTCGTGCGGCATGGCGACGGTGTCGCTTGCCTGCCTGTTCGTCCGCCGCAGCGCTGGAGTGCAGCGGCTGGGGCGGGTGTTAGCCGCCGCCGACGGCATCGCGATCGTTCTGGAAGCGGCCGCGGCCGGGGCCTTCCTGGCGTTGGCGGGCGGTTCGGGCCATGGGGCCACCCAGGCGGCCTGCGCCAACCTTGTTTCCGGCGAGCAGGCGCTTCTGTGGTGGGGCGGCTTTGCGCTCTGCGGCATGGCGGCGCCGCTTGCGCTTGAGGCCGCGGGCGCCGTCGGTCGTTTGAGGGCGGCTTGCCATCGTCGGCCGGCCCCGGTGTCGTCCTCGCCCGCGCCGTCGCCGCCCGCCAGGGGCCGTACTGCAACGGCTGCTTTTGACGAAGTCGTCGCGGGCTTGTCTCCTGCGCTGGTGGCGGCTGCGGTGTTGGTGCTGGTAGGAGGCGTGTGCCTACGGTTCGCGGTGACCGGCGCCGCCGAGCAGCCGTCGCTGGAATTGCAGGACGCCATCCTGTCCCAGGGGCTTTCCTTATGAGAGAATGGGGCATCGCAAAGGCAAGCAGCGGCACGGCGGCGAGCGAGGGGGCGGCTCGCGAGCGGCTGCTTCGGGTTTTCGGTGGGGAAGAGGAGCCGACGACTATGAAGGCACGCAAAACGCGCACGGCGAAGGACCTGTTCGAGCTCGACTCGGAGAGCAGCGTGCCCATCTGGCTGCAGCTGAAGAACCGCTTCATCTACCTCATCACCTCGGGCTACTACCTGCCGGGCGACCAGCTGCCCACGGTGCGCGGCTTGGCGGCTGACGTGGAAATCAACTACAACACCGTGAGCAAGGTGTACCAGAGCCTGGAGGAGGATGGCTTCATCCAATCGAAGCACCGCCAGGGGGCCTTCGTCTGCGACGTGAGCGAGAAGCCCGGCGTGTCCATCGCCGTTACCGTGGAGATCGTCACGGCGGAGTACCTGCAGCGCTGCCAGGAGCTGGGCATGACGCTGGAAGACATAGAAGCCCAGTTCGCGCACAGCATCAGGAAAGAGAAGCTCAAGCGCCACAAGAACCAAGGAGCCGACCATGAGCAGAAGGAAGCAACCGGCCGCGGCCTCGTCGTCAAGTTCCCCGGAGCCGAGCCTGAGCCGCAACGCCACGTCAGCGGACTCGGGGCGTAGGAAGACCTCGCGCAACGGCGCCATCCTGTTCACCGTGGCTGTGTTCGCGGCGGCGGTGGCCGTGGTGCTGGCGCTGTTTGGCGTCATCGGGGGCCGTGTGGGGGTGACAGCCGTGGTAGTGGCGGCCCTTGCCGGCTGGCTGGCGGCGTCGTCGATCCACGTGGTTATGGAGTGGGAGAAGGCCGTGGTCATGCGCTTCGGCAAGTTCAACCGCGTGGCGGGGCCGGGCATCGTGTTCACCTGGCCGCTTGTGGAGTTCTACACTCTGCGGGTGGACCAGCGCGTCATCGCCACCTACTTCGGCGCCGAGGAAACCCTCACCAGCGATTTGGTGCCCATCAACGTGGACGCGGTGATCTTCTGGATGGTGTTCTCGGCGAAGAAGGCCACCATGGAGGTGGAGGACTACGCAAGCGCCGTGTCGTGGATGTCCCAGGCCATGCTGCGAAAGGCTATCGGGCGGGCGTCGCTTTCGGAGGTGGCCACGCGCCGCGACCAGCTGGACGCCGAGCTGAAGGACGTGCTCGAGGGCAAGCTTGCGGAATGGGGCATCACCGTCATCGACGTGGAGGTGCGCGACATCGTGGTTCCCAAGGAGCTGCAGAGCGCCATGGCGGCCGAGGCCATAGCTGCCCGCGAGCGCAACGCGCGCATGATCCTGGCCGAGGCCGAGGGCGACATCTCCGCCATGCTCAAGGACGCCTCCGCCAACTACGAGGGCGATGCCGAGGCCATGCGATTGCGCACCATGCACCTGGCCTACGAGTCGGTGAAGCACTCCGGCGGCACCCTGGTCATCCCCAGCGCGTTCAGCGAAGGGTTCACCGAAGGCCCCGACGGCGCCGACAAGGTTGCCCGCGCAGTGCAGCAGGCGGCTCGGTAGCGGCCCGATGCGCTCGATACCACGGCGGCGAGCGGTGCTCGCTGTCGGGTAGACGGAAAGCCCTTCGACGGTTGATTGAAGGGCTTTTCCGATGCGTTCGATTATGTTTCTACTGGTAAACTAAAAAATCCCCTTTGTCATAGATTGTCATAGAATTTGTCTTGACGGCGCCTACGTGCGTATGACAGACTGTGACAAGATAGAATCCGGCCGATTCTCAAACATCAGGTTCGGCGAACGCGCATCGGAGAGGGGGACGCCTCGGCTGTCCGGGATGCGCCGCCACGGAGGGGACGAGGGACCAGGCCTGCGGCTTTGGTTCATGCTTGCCAGGGGTTGTTCGCTTACTCCCTCCGTCATCAAAGGAAGAAGGGGGCATTGCATGAGTGGTACCACGATTACGCGCCGCTCGTTCCTCAAGACGACAGGGATCCTTGCGGGAGCCGGCTGCCTTGCCGGCGGCTCCTACGGCGCCCTGTCCGCCTTCGCCGAGTCCCAGGAGGGGGAGGGCGATGGCGGCGAGCAGCTGTTCAACTGCAACTGCCGGTCGAACTGCATGGGATCGTGTCGGTTGATCGCCCACGTGCGCGACGGCAAGCTGGTGAAGCTGGCCCCGGGCGACTACCCGGAGCCCGGCTATACCGGCTGCTGCCTGAAGGGCTTGTCCTACGTCGAGCGCATCTACAGTCCCACGCGCATCCAGTACCCCATGCGCCGCGTGGCGGGAACCGAGCGCGGTGCGGGCGAATGGGAGCGCGTGAGCTGGGACGAGGCTATCACCGAGATTGCCGGCAAGATGCAGGAGACCATTGATGCCTACGGTGCCTCGGCCATCGCCTTCGACGCCGCTTCGGGCAACTACGGCTACATCAACGGCGTCTACGGCCTGTTCCCGCGCTTGTGCGCCTGCCTGGGCGCCGTGAAGACGGCCGCCTGCTACGACTACGCCGCAGGCCACGGCATCGACCGCGTGCTGGGCACAGGCGACTGGCAGTACTGCAACGAGCCCAACAGCGTCATGGACTCGTCTATGGTGGTGGTGTGGGGCACGAACCCCGTGTTCACCCATCCCCACAGCTGGCGCTGGATTCAGTGGGCCCGCGAGAACGGCACGAAGGTGGTCACCATCGACCCCATCAAGTCCGCCACCGCCCATCGCTCCGACGAGTACATCCGCGTGAACCCGGGCCACGACGGCTACCTGGCCCTGGCCATGGCGAACTACGTCATCAAGCACGACTTGGTGGACTGGGACTTCATCAAGGACCGCTCCAACGCCGCCTTCCTGGTGCGCAAGGACACGAAGAACCACCTGGCCACCACGAACTGGCCGCCCGAGGCCGCCCAGGCCTACGGCGCCGCCGTGGAGCAGCTGACCGAGCAGTACAGCCCCATGGGCCCCACCGCCGTGGCCGCAGCCGTGGCCGCCATCCCCGTGGACTACTACGTGTGGGATAACGCCACGAACAGCATCGCGCTTATAGACGAGGCCCAGGACCCGGCGCTCGAGGGCACCTTCACCACGCCCGACGGCATAGAGCTGGAGACCTCCTACTCGCTGCTGAAGAAGCAGCTGGAGCAGTACACCACTGCCGAAGCGGCGCGCCTGACCGGCCTCGACGAGCAGTTCGTCGTGGACTTCACCGAGCGCTTCGCCGCTGAGGACGCGGTGTCGGTCAACATCACCTACGGCCTGGACCACTACCTCAACGGCTACCAGAACACCTGGTCCATCGCCATCCTCATGGCGCTTACGGGCAACCTGGCCAAGCCGGGCGCAGGATTTACCGGCGTGTTCACCACCCGCTGGTCGCCGGAGACGCTGGGGCTGTGGGTGACGCCGGAGTACAAGGTGCTCAACGCCGTCATCCCCTTCGGCATCATGCCCGAGATCGTGGCCACCCAGACGCTCAACGGTCAGCCCTTCCCCATGAAGGTGATGATCTCGCACTGCTCGAACCCCGTGAGCAACCTGGGCGGGCAGCGGGAGTTCCTGGACCGGCTGCTGCCGAATCTGGACTACTACGTGGTCATCGACATGGAGATGACCGACTCGGCCCGCTACGCCGACATGGTGCTGCCCGCGTCGTCCTGGTACGAGGTGGAGGACATCCGCGCCGGCTACAACAACCCCTACAGCATCTACCAGGAGAAGGCCATCGAGCCCATGTACGAGAGCAAGTGCGACTCCGAGATCGCCGGGCTTCTGGGCCGCGCGCTGGGCTTCGAGGCGTCGTTCCCCGAAGGCGAGGACATCAACACCTGGGCGCCCATCCTGTTCTCCAACGAGGCGTCCAAGGCCCAGAACCTGTCGCTGGAGCGCTTCCGCGAGGAGAAGGTCATCCAGACCACCGGCACGCCAGGAGAGTCGTTCATCACCGGCATGACCAAGCCGTTCACCACCGAGAAGGGCCGCGTGCGCCTGTATACCGACAAGCCCAAGCCGCGCCTGAACTACGGCCAGGACCTGTCGGCCCGCGTGGACAACGAGCATCTGGTGTACTACCGCGAACCGGAAGAGGCCGGCATCGACAACCCGTTGGCCGAGAAGTATCCGCTGGTGTATTTGCAGGAGCATTCGCGCTTCCGCGTGCACACCCAGTGGGGCGTGGTGCCGCTTCTGCGCGAGCTCGACCCCGAGCCGGTGGCCAAGGTCAACGGCCGCGATGCTGCCGAGCGCGGAGTGACCACGGGCGACATCGTGGAAGTGTACAACGACCGCGGACACTGCGTGGTGAAGTGCCTGGTGGACGAGTCCATCGCGCCGGGCGTGCTGTCCATCCCCAAGGGCTGGCAGCGCGAGCAGTTCATCGAAGGCGGTTACCAGGAGATGTCCCAGCCGGGCATGGACCCCTATCCCTCGGCTGCGTCCTTCTACGACGCCCGCGTCAACTTCAGGAAATGGGAGGGCTAAATCATGCGCTACGGATTTGCGATAGATACGAAGCGGTGCATCGGGTGCCATACCTGCTCGGTAGCCTGCCGCATTGAGAACAACCTGCCCACGGGCGTGTGGTGGAACCGGGCCCTGACCGATGGCGGCGAGCATATGGACACGCCGGCGGGCGAGTTCCCCAACGTGTCCATGAGCTACGTGACCGTGGCCTGCCAGCACTGCGAGAACCCGGCCTGCGTGAAGGTGTGCCCGGTGGGCGCCACCTACAAGGATCCGGAGACCGGCGTGGTGCGCCAGGACTACGACAAGTGCATCGGCTGCCGCATGTGCATGGGCGCCTGCCCCTACACCGGCGTGCGCTCCTTCAACTGGGAGGAGCCGCAGCATGTGATCGACTTCCCCGTGGGAGATGCCGAGGTGCCCGAGCACCAGAAGCACGTTGTGGAGAAGTGCACCATGTGCTGGCACAGGCTGGCCAAGGGCGAGCAGCCCATGTGCGTGACCACGTGCCTGGCCCGCGCCCGCTTCTGGGGCGACCTGGACGACCCCTCCTCCGAGGTGGCGACGCTGGTGCGCGAGCGGTCCTCCAAGCAGCTGCTGGCCGAGGAGGGCACCAACCCCTCCGTCTACTACCTCGTATAGGAGGGCCGATCGATGACGAATATGCAGTTTTCCGACGTTGCGGTGTCCGACGAGATGGACTTCAACGAAGGGGGGCGCGAGGCTGCCAGCGCTGCCGGCCGCAGCGCCGAACGCGCCAAGGAGAAGGCCCAGGCCTGGGGTGGTGCGGCCTTGAACGCCGCCATCGGCGTGTCGGGCGTGCTCACCGTGGCCGGCGTGGCGCTGTGGGGCATCCAGCTTTCCGGCGGCATGGTGCAGACCGCCATGCGCAACCTGGACTCCTGGGGCCTCTATATCACCATGTTCATGTTCTTCGTGGGCCTGTCCGCCGGCGGCCTGATCATCTCCTCGGTGCCGAAGGCCTTCGGGATCAAGGGCTTCGGCGGCATCTCGAAGGTGGCGGTGTACTCATCTATCGCCTGCACCGTGGCTGCCATCGGCTTCGTGGTGGTCGACCTGGGCCAGCCCATTCGGCTGTGGGAGCTGTTCGCCTATTCGAACCTGGGCTCCCCGCTCATGTGGGACATCGTGGTGCTGGGCACCTACCTTATCCTGTCCTGCGTGTACCTGTGGGCTCAGGTGCAGTCCGAGAAGGGCAAGGTGTCCGCTGCCGCCCTGCGCGTGATCAGCGTGATCGCCCTGGTGTGCGCGGTGCTGGTGCATTCCGTGACCGCGTGGATCTTCGGGCTGCAGGTGGGGCGCGAGATGTGGCATACGGCGCTTCTGGCCCCCTGGTTCGTGTCGTCGGCTCTGGTGTGCGGCACGGGGCTGGTCATGCTGGTGTGCATGGGGCTTTCCAAGGCCGGCTACCTGGAGTTCAGTCGCGAGAACCTGGTGAAGCTGGCGAAGCTTCTGGGCGCCTTCGTGTGCGTAGACCTGTACTTCTTCGGCTGCGATTTGCTGACCGAGGCCTTCCCGGCCGCCGGCGGCATGGAGGTTGTGACCATGCTGGTGTCGGGCCCGTTGGCTCCGTTCTTCTGGGTGGAGATCATCGGGTGCATCCTGTGCGCGGCGGTGTGCTTCGTGCCTTCGCTGCGCAAGCCCGGCCTGCTGGCGGTGGGCGCCGTGCTGGCCATCGCGGGCATCTTCTGCAAGCGCGTGCAGCTGCTGGTGGGCGGTTTCCAGCTGACCAACCTCGACATGCCCGGTCCGGTGACCTCGCTTTCGGTGACCAACTGGGAATCCGGTTTCAGCGGGGCCTACAGCGGCCTGGTGTACTGGCCGACGCCTCTGGAGTTCGGCGTGGCCCTGGGCGTGGTGGCGCTGGCCGTGCTCATCTTCTGCCTGGGCGTGAAGTTCCTGCCCCTGCGTCCGAAAGAGGACTAAGGCCCAGCGCGGGAGCTCGATGATTGCGCGACGTTGCCGGTGCCGTGCCTGTACGAGGGGTGCGGCACCGGCTGGTTAAGGTGATGGTGCGTGCGGCGCTGCCGCCTGCGGGCGGGTCGTCGGGTCGGCTGCGGGCTTGGCGGCCTTGGCAAGTTAGGTGGCTGCCTGGCATGCGGAAGAGGGGAGAGGCGATGGCGAAAGGGAAGGCGGCGGGCATCGTGCTGGCGTTCGCCCTGTTCGCGGCTGTGTGCGCGGGTCTTGCGCTGGGTGCTTCGGCCCTTGTGCCCGAAGCTGGGCTGCCCCAGCCTATCGCCGCGGATTCCCCCTGCCCGGCCACCGGGTGCGCCGACGGGCGCTGCCACGACTACGAGTCCGTCCCCGAGCCCGACGGCGCAACGCTTATGACCTGCCCGGAATCCCCCTGCACGAGTGAGGAATGCCACGGGTGGGACGTGCTGGCCGATCGGTACCACAAGGCCTCCGACGCCAGCCTGAACCTGTGGGTGGTGCTGCCGGTGCTGCTGGTCATGGGGCTGGTGGTTGTCGTGAAGCGGGTGAGGTAGCATGGCTGTGACCGGTGAGAATCGCAGGTCGGGCGCCGAGGCGTCCGGACGGAAACCGCGCCTGGGAGCCTTCGTGCGCAGGCGCTGGGCCGTGGTCGTGCTGGCGGTGCTGGCGGGCGCGGCCATGCTGCCCGTGCTCACGGGGGTGCCGGCCCACGAATGGTTGGGCCTGGCGGCAACCGTGGCGCTGCTGGTCCATTGCGGGGCGCACGCCTGGCGGCTCCCCGCGCTCGCACGCCGCGGCGGGCGGCTGCGGCTGGGGGCGGCGGTCGACTGCCTGGTGTTCGCCTCCCTTGCCTTGTGCGCCGTGTCGGGCCTCATGGTGTCGGCCACGGTGCTGCCGGCGATGGGCCTCTTCTCGCCGGGCTACTTCTTCTGGGACCCGCTGCACTCCTTCTCGGCCAAGCTTTTGCTAGCGGCCCTGCTGGTCCACGCCTTCCTGCACTGGCGGGGCCTGCGGGCGAAATAGCGCCAGCGGGCGAAAGCGCTGGCGTGAGACGGACTCGGTGACCTTGTCTTTCGTGCTCGAGTGCACGAAATCCCGAACTTCGGGGCTTTGGGGAATGATTGCCGTGTTTAGCGCCAAGGACTGGGCGCTGTGTCTGTCGGTGTCGCAAGGTGCAGGTATATCCGATGTCGCAACATGGCCCCATGCGCCTTCCTGCTATGCAAGATAGAAGGCAGCCATGGGAAAGGACGCATGCAAGCATATCGGTGCTTCCGTTGTCGCAGTTGCGCTTGCCTCAACAATCAACCCTCTCGTGCCGTCCGCTCTCTCGATCAATCTTGTTTCGGCAAGGGTTGCACCGCGATGATGTCTCTCAGGAATGCGCCAGCGTACAGGGGCAACGTGATTTTCTTCCCTGAGACTCCGATGTTGCCTGCCGACAGCTTGTACCCTCTGCTGATATCGTCGCGTTCCAAAAACGTGTTGAGCGAAGCGGTTGCCCCCTTCTTCGCTTTGACTTCGACGGGCACTACGCTCGCATCGTGCTCAAGCAGGAACTCGATTTCGATGTTCCCCTTGTCGTTCATCCAGTAATGCAGGTCAAACCCCGCTTTTGCCAGCATGTCAGCGACAAGGTTCTCGTAGAGGCCTCCTTTCATGGGCCCTTGAAGTTTGTCTTCGACGATGGCTGCCATCATGTCGAACCCGTACATGGCGCACAGCAGTCCTGGATCGCTCAGATAAACCCGGAACCTCTGCTCGTCCTCGTAGGCCCGAAGGGGGAAGCTTGCGGTGGTGACGGAGCGGCAATAGCGAATGAGGTTCGCGTCCCGCAGCCAGTCGAGCGCCGTCTCGAACTTGCGAGCCGAGCCTTTTTTCTCGACAACGCCGTATCTGAACTTGGTGTTCTCCTTCGCCAGCTGGCGCGGAATCGACAGGTAGCAGTCTCTGGCCTTGTTCCTATCCCGCGGCGTGGCGTACTTCGCGATGTCGTCAAGGTATGCGTTCAGGATCATTTCCTGCTCTGTGAAAGCGGTAGCGAAGCTGTTCTCTCTCACGAAGGCCGAGACGACGGCGGGCATTCCTCCCACGGCCAGGTACTCCCGAAGCTTGCCGAGAAGCGTCTCGTGGATATCGGCGGGGAAGGGCTCGAAGTTCGCAAGGTGGCCACGAATGGCGCGAACGGCTTCCTCGGAGTAGCCGACCGCCCAGAGGAACTCTTCGAAGTCCAGTCCCGACATCTCTATTTGGCGCTCGTAGCCCACGGGAATGGACGACACTTCGGAGTAGGAGATGCCCAGAAGCGATCCTGATGCGACAACGTCCACCGAGCTGTCCTCGGCAAGGAATTTGAGGGCTGTTCGCGCGTTGGGGCACTCCTGAATCTCGTCAAGAAAGAGCAGGGTTCTCCCTGGAACGAACGAGGCACCGGGGAGGAGCAGCGTTATGCGTTTCCGTATTTCCTGGGGTGATAGCTCCTCGTCGAAAGCGGACTTTAGCCTTGGGCTCTCGATGAAGTTGAGCTCAACGACGCTCTCGTAGGATTCCTGCCCGAACTGCCTGATGGCGAACGTTTTTCCCACCTGGCGCGCTCCTTTTACCAAGAGGCATTCGGACGTTTTCTCCTCTTTCCATTGGCGGAAGGTGTTGAGTATCTTTCTCTGAAGCATCATTTCACCTGTTCAAGTATATAATTGCATCAATTCCAGAGTAGATTAGCCAAAAAGTACATCGTTTCCAAGGCATTTTCTTCGACAAATGCATATTTTCCAGACGCAATGCCCTGGAACAACCGCAGTTCCTGGTGCCAAGTACTGGGCGCTAGGTCCGTTATGGGCTTCCTTTCGCGACAGGGGCGTAGGCGGCGAAACAGCCCGCTTGAGAGGGTGTGCCGGCAAGGCCTGTTCTGGAATCGAACGGGTAACGGCTGCTTCCTGTTGGCGGCTGCGGGCGCTATGCTTGACGGAGCGCCCGGTCGGCAAGGCGCTGCGCTTGGTAGCGCGCCGGGCTGGCGAGGCGCCTGCTTGGCGGTGTCGAGTTTCCGCCGCGGACGAAGGCTCGCGTTTAGGGCGAAGGGAAGGTAGACCATGCTTCGGAGAATCATTCGCATCGACGAGGATGTGTGCAACGGCTGCGGCTTGTGCGCCAGCGCCTGCCACGAGGGCGCCATCGCCATGGTGGACGGCAAGGCGCGTTTGACGAGGGAGGATTTCTGCGACGGCCTGGGCGACTGCCTGCCTGCATGCCCGACGGGCGCCATCACCTTCGTCGAGCGCGACGCGCCTGCCTACGACGAGGCGGCGGTGCTGGCGGCCCAGATGGCCAAAGCCGCCGAAGAGGCTCGCGAGGACGGTCGGTTTGCGGGCGGCTGCCCCGGCTCGGCGCCTACGAGCCTGCGCGAGACGTCGGCGTTCGGCGCAGGCGTCGCACCTGCGGGCTGTCCCGGCTCGGCTGCCACGTCGCTGCGGCCCGACCCCGCTGCTGCACCGGTTGTTGCGGGCGCGGTGCCAGCTGCGGGGGTGCCGTCAGCCGCGAACGTTCCGGTGCCTGCCGCGCCTTCTGTCGCCCCCATCCCGTCCCAGCTGGCCCAGTGGCCTTGCCAGATCAAGCTGGTCCCGGTGACGGCCCCCTTCTTCCAGAATGCCAAGCTGCTTATCGCCGCCGACTGCACAGCTTTTGCCTACGGGGCGTTCCATCGCGACTTCATGGCGGGGCGCGTGACCATTGTCGGCTGCCCGAAGCTCGACAACATCGATTACAGCGAGAAGCTGGCGGCCATTATCGCGAACAACCCCATCCAAAGCGTCGAGGTGCTGCGGATGGACGTGCCTTGCTGCGGCGGCCTGGAAAACGCCGCCATCAGGGCGCTGCAGCAAAGCGGCAAGTTCATCCCCTGGTCCGTGGTGACCATCGGCCGCGACGGCACCGTGCTGGATACACGCCCCTAGCCGGCCTCGTGCGCCGTCGAAGCATCTTTCGGCGCTGCGCGAATCGCACTGCTGCCATCCCGGGGCCGATCGAGGCTCTGTCTGTTGCCAACGCTGCTCTACGATGTGCAGCCGTGCGTGTATAATGAGCCTGTTCGGCAAGGGAAGGAAACCTCCATGCTCGCCTTCAGGGATATCGAATCGTGCGTTCGCGACGTGGCGTCGTCTTACGACATCGATCGCGTGTACCTGTTCGGGTCCTATGCACGCGGGAGCGCCGGCGACGATAGCGACATCGACCTGTGTTTGGAGACGGGGCCAACGTTTTCCCTTTTCAGCGCGGGAGGCTTCCAGCAAGATCTGAGCGGGTTGTTTCAGAGACCCGTCGACGTGGTGACTGAACGCGCGCTCTATGATTTCGTGAGCTCCTCATACCTTCGCGATCGGGTATTGCTGTATGAACGATAGCGACCGGCTTGTCCTTCGCCAGATCTGCGTCCACTGCAAAAGCATTGAACGGCGCATAGATGATTTCGCAATTGACGGCCAGTCGTTCGTTGACAATGACGCCTTCTTCGACATGTTGCTCATGCCCGTTTCCAGATTGGCGAACTGGCCGGTGCTCTGAGCCAAGAGTTCGTGGAAGAAGATGAGATGCCGTGGCATGCAATTCGGGGGTTCCGCAGCATTATCGCCCACGATTACGGCGTTGTTGACCCGCTGTGGGCGTGGAACACCATCCAAGCCGATATTCCTGCCCTTTATGACCACTTGAAGAAGGTCGTAGAATAATGTTCGGCATACCCGGTAGTGTCCCAGGCTGGCGAGGTGCTTGCTTGGCGGACCGCCGCCCCTAAAGACAAGCGGCGCAGCTCCAGGGCTTGATGCCCTCCAGCTCTCCGCCGATTCTCTGTCGCGCCATCTCCAGGTCGTAGGCATCCTGCGCGCGTAGCCAGTATCCGTCGGTGAGCCCGAAGAAACGGCAGAGGCGCAAATCGGTTTCGGCGGTGATCGACCGGCGTCCCAGAACGATTTGGCCGATGCGCTGTGCGGGCATGCCGGTTTCCTTGGCGAGACGGTACTGCGAAATGCCCATGGGCTTCAGAAATTCCTCGTTCAGCAATTCGCCCGGCGTTACGGGCGCGAGATGCTTTGCCATGTTCGACCCCCTAATGATAGTCGACGATAGTTACGCCCGCGGGCCCGGCGCTCGTCCATTCGAAACAGATGCGGAACTGGTCGTTTATGCGAATGCTCCAGAACCCTTCCAGGTTGCCCGAGAGTTTCTCCAGGTGATTGCCGGGCGGAATGCGTAAATCCTGCAGATCCCCTGCGATCTGCAGCTGCCGCAGTTTTCGCAGAGCAACTCGCTCGAAAGAGGCGAATCGATTCACGCGGTTTCTCCCGAACAGCCGCTCCGTATCCTTGTCTCCGAACGATACGATCATAGTAACCCCTTGCGTTATTAACGTCAACCGTTCCTAATCGCCCCATGCCACATTTTGAAAACAAATGTTTTATATACAGATACATAATATCATATTAATGTTCTATTTTATATGGTAGAGACGATTTGCAGTTGTTTGTTTGTTTGCAGCCATGGCGGCAACGTATCCGACGCGGAGAAGGGCAGTACCAGGTGCAGGATGCCTTCGAGATAGACGAGAGCAGCTCCACGCCTATCTGGCTGCAGCTGAAGAACCGCATCGTGTACCTGATCGCTTCGGGCTACTACAAGCCCGGCGACAAGCTGCCCACGGTGCGCGAGCTGGCCATCGCCCTGAAAATCAACTACAACACGGTGAACAAGGTGTACCTCAGCCTGCTGCACGACGGCTACCTCATGTCGCGGCGGGGCAAGGGCACCTTCGTCAACGAGCTGGCGCGCCCGGCCGAAGCGGTGGAGGACTCGCCGGCCGACACCGTCATCGACATGATGATCAACCAATGCCTGGAGTTGGGGGTCCCCCTGGATGACGTGGTGAACCAGGTCACCAGGAGGGTTGCAAGGCGTCGGGAGAGTTAGCGGACGGCACGGAGGGATTTATGGCTCGGAGCAAGCGGTCATCATGCGCTTCGGGCGCTTCTACCGCCTGGCGGGGCCGGGCATCTACTTCACCATCCCCATCGTGGAGTCCGAGGCCGCCAAGGTGGACCAGCGCGTGCGCACCATGAACCTGGTCTACGACAGCGTGCGGGAGAACGGGTCCATGGTGGTGGTGCCCTCTGCCTACAGCGAGGGCTTCACCGAAACCGCCGCTAACGCCGCCCAAGCCGCTCGCGACCTGGGGCGGTAGGGGACGGCCCGCCGGGTTGCGCGCGGGCTGTTTGTAGAATTGGCGAGATGCGTTTTAGCGGCGCCCGGTAGCGGTATGCTCGTCAGGGGACGGTCGCAATCGGGCAGGGGGCTTTCATGAACACCGTGGTTTTGGGCAAGTCGGGCATCGCATCGCCGCAGAACGCTTTCGGGGCGCTGCCTATCCAGCGTTGCACCGAGGAGCAGGCGGTGGCGCTGGTGCGTCGGGCCTTCGAGGGCGGTATGACCTTCTTCGACACGGCGAGGGCCTACACCACCAGCGAGGAGCGCGTGGGCAAGGCGCTGGCCGACGTGCGCGACCAGGTGGCTATCGCCAGCAAGACCATGGCCGAGACGCCGGAGGGCTTCTGGCGCGACCTGGAGACGTCGCTTCGCACCTTGGGCACTGACTACCTGGACCTCTACCAGCTGCACTGCGTGCCCCGCTGCTACCGGCCCGGCGACGGCACCGGCATGTACGAGTGCCTGCTGGAGGCGCGCGAGCGCGGGCTTATCCGCCACATCGGCATCACGGCGCACCTGATCGCGGTGGCCGAGGAGATTGCGGAAAGCGGCCTGTACGAGACGCTGCAGTTCCCCTTCAGCTACCTGGCCAGCGACCGCGAGGTCGCCCTGGTGGAAACCTGCGCCCGCAACGACGTGGGCTTCATCGCCATGAAAGGCCTGGCCGGCGGTCTCATCACCAACGCCGAAGCCGCCATGGCCTTCATGACCCGCTACCCCAACGTGCTTCCTATCTGGGGTGTGCAGCGGGCGTGCGAGCTGGAGCAGTGGCTGGCGTTCATGGGCGACACCCCGCAGGTCACACCCCAGATGGAGGCGTTCTTCGCGTCCGAGCGCACCCAGCTTGCCGGCGGTTTCTGCCGCGGCTGCGGCTACTGCGCACCGTGCACCGCGGGCATCCCCGTCAGCATGGACGCGCGC
Organism: Adlercreutzia aquisgranensis; assembly: GCF_943193145.1. Taxonomy (NCBI): domain Bacteria; kingdom Bacillati; phylum Actinomycetota; class Coriobacteriia; order Eggerthellales; family Eggerthellaceae; genus Adlercreutzia; species Adlercreutzia aquisgranensis. Next base: position 85,790 of record NZ_CALPDA010000003.1, read on the forward strand.
ATGTCGCTCATGATCCGTCGCGCGCCCTCGCAGGCGTGGCTCTCGCCCGAATGGCAGGAGAAGATGAATCTGGTGGAGGACTGCACCGAGTGCGGCGTGTGCATGACACGCTGCCCCTACCAGCTGGACATCCCCAGCCTGCTTCGTCAGAACCTGGACGACTACCGCGCCGTGCTGGCAGGAAAGGTGCAGGTGTAGGGCCTGCACCGCACGCCGTTATTTTTGCCGAACGGAAATTCTGGTCCTTGCCAACGCCTGCATGGGCTAAACTGTTTCGTTGCGCCTTCGAGCGCGCATGCCCGCTATTTCTGCAAAGGAAGTGATACGGAAAGGGGTGGTTTACCTTGTCTGTCGACGAGCAGCCTCCCGATGGAGCAGTCCTACCTCATCGCGAGGTGCAAGCAAGCCCCCAGGGTGTCGCGGCCGTGCAATCCGGCGCACCCGATCCGTTTCCCCCGAACCCTCCCCATGGTTCCATCGCAAACCTGCGTAAGAGCAATATCAGCGCACTCGGCATTGCCTTTATGCTGTTTTGCCTTGTCTCAGCCGGTGCTTTCGGCATAGAGGAGATTATTCCCTCGGCAGGCCCCGGCCTTACCCTTATCATCTTGATCGTGCTGCCCTTCCTGTGGGCGCGCCCCATCAGCTCCCTTGTGGCCGAGGCGAACTCCATCCTGCCGCGCGAGGGCGGCATCTACGCCTGGGCTAAGGAGACCTTCGGCGAGTTTTGGGGATTTCAGGCCGGCTGGTGGACCTCCATGGACACCTACATCGCTTCCGGCGCCTACATTGCCATGGCTGGCGGCTACACGGCGCAGCTGCTCTCGCTGGACGACGCGGGCACGTTTGTGTTCAAGCTGTTCGTCATCGCGTTCTTCACGGTGATCAACCTGGTGGGGCTTATCGAGGTGGAGCGCATCAGCACGTTCTTCTCGGTGCTGATCCTCATCGTGTTCGGCATGGCGGTGGTCTTCGGCTTCATGAACTGGCAGGCCAACCCCTTCGACCCCGTGTTCGCCAATCCTGAAAACCCCATGAGCTGCCTGGTGGAGGCGCTCAGCCTGGGTATATGGATGTACTGTGGTTACGAGTGCATCGCCGCCATGTCCGGCGAGTACGAGGACTCGCGCAACGTGGCCAAGGGCTTCCGCATAGCGCTGCCGCTGATCGCGCTGTCCTACATTCTGCCCACGCTGGCGTGCCTGGGCGCGTACCCGGAGGGCACGTGGACCGAATGGGGCATCGAGGGCGGCTTCTCCGAGAACGTGCTCGGCTACGGCACCATCTTCTCCATGGTGCTGGGGCATACCGGCGTGGTCATATTCCTGATCATCGCCATCATGAGCCAGTGCACCATCTACAACACCTACCTTGCCAGCGGCTCGCGCAGCTTCTGGGTGCTTTCCGAGGACAACCTGTTCCCGCGGTTCATCCGCAAGGTGGATAAGTCCGGGCGCAGCCCCTACGTGGGCGTGCTCACCATTTCGCTGTCGTCGCTGGTGTTCTCGCAGTTCGATTTCGTGTCGATTATCGAGATGGACATCGTGTTCATCCTAGCGCGCTACATGCTGCTGGGATTCATCGTGATGAAGCTGCGCAAGATGTACCCGGTTGCCGAGCGGTCCGCCGACATGTACGTGATCAAGGGGCGGGTGCGGCCGTGGTCGTTCGCGGTGCTGGCCTGCGGCATCGCCACGTTCGCGCTGTGCCTGACGCCCATCGGCGACTTTCCGGCAACGGTTCTGTTCCTGGCGTCGGGCGTGGTGGCCTACGTGGTGTTCAAGCGCATCTACGGCGGCTTGACCTGCGTCGATCCCGAAGCGCATCCTGTCGACCCCAAGACGGGCCTGGCTGTGGGAGACACCCGGCGCATCGGCCTGTTCGCGCTCGTGACGGCGGGGCTGTTCCTGCTCACGTTGGCGCTGAACCTAGCTTTCGGGCTGTAGGGGGGCGCCGCCGGCTGCAGCGCGCGGGCGACCTTCGCCGGCTGCAGGCTCCTGCGGCGCCCCGCCGGTCAGCCTGCGTAGTTCTCGGCCACCCAGCGTTCGGCGGTTTCTATGAAGGCTCGGGTGGCGGCGCTGGCGGAGGTGCGGGAGCGCGCGATCAGGTGGATGTCGCGGGCGGCTGCGGCCTTCGTTCTTATGGTCACCAGCGGAAACGGCGGCTCGCGCAGGATGAGGTCCGGCAGCACGGAAAAGCCCAGGTTGGCGCTGACCATGCTCATGACCGCGTAGTCGCTGTCCACGGTGAAGCGCACGTTGGGCTCTACGCCGTTGGCTTTGAACAGGGCCTCCATCTCGGATGGACGCCCGTTGCTCATGAGCTGCACGTAGGGCTGTTCGGCCAGGTCGGTGGCGGTGAAGAAGCGCTGCGTCGCCTTCGGGTTATCCGGCGATACCGCCACCAGCAGCGGGTCGCGGCGCAGCATCACGGCGTCGAAGTCGTAGCGCAGGGGCGACACGCAGAAGCCGCAGTCTGCGTCGCCGTTCCACACTGCGTCGGCCAGGGCCTGCTCGTCGTCGATGCACAGCAGCTTCAGGTCGATGAGCGGGTAGGCCTCGAGGAAGGCCTTCGCGATGTGGGGGAACCACTGGATGGCCGTGCTGGTGAACGCCGCCACGCGCACAAGGCCGCCTTCCAGATGCTTCAGTTCGGCTACATGGGTTTCCAGCTGGTGCTCCGCGGCGTGGGCGGCCTGGACGAGCGGGTAGAGCTCGCGGCCGTCGGCGGTGAGGCGCGTGTCGCCGTAGTCGCGCACGAACAGAGGCAGCCCCAGGTCGCGTTCGAGGGAATTCACCAGGTAGCTGATGCCGGCCTGGGTGTATCCCATGCGGGCAGCGGCCTCTTTGAAGCTGTGGGTCTGGGCGACGGTGAGGAACGCCTCGTACTTCTGGTTCGCCATGGGCATCCTTTCTGCGCGACGACTTGGTGGGGGGCGGACACGTGGTCGCCTACCGGCAGCATCTTCCCTGATGGTAGGATGCGCGGTAGAATATAACAAGAGATTCTTTAAGATATATCAATAAATACTCGTTTTACTTGTTTCAGCTGGTTTCGTACAATGAGCAACGTTTCCGTAACAGATTGAAACGACCCCAGGCAGGGTAAGGGGCCTTGCTCTTTGTGCACCTTGCATCCCTGGCGGGACGTGGCGTCGGCGCACAGAAGGCTGATGACGACACGAGCGCGGCGTCCGGAACGGATTGGGGCGCTGCGAGGAGGATGAACCATGGCGCGGCTTATGCAATCGAATCTGAAGTGGCCCTTCGTGGCCTTTATCGTGCTGGAGACGCTCATTTTCGGCTCGGGTAACGCCATTACGAAGATGGCTTACGACTCCATCACGCCGCTGTGGTGCCTCGCCATTCGCTTTGGGCTGGCCAGCGCCGTGTTCGCGCTGTTCTTCGGCAAGCGCATGGTTCGGTCGCTGCGCGCGGCGAAGGTGCGTTCGTGGCTGCCTGCCGCCGTTTGCATGGCGCTGTCGTACCTGTGCTGCAACGTGGCGCTGGACTTCACCACGGCCACTAACGTGGGCTTTCTGGTGGCGCTTCCGGTGGTGTTCGCGCCCATCCTGTCCAGCCTGGTGAACCGCACCCGCTACCCGCTGGCGTTTCTGCCGTTTCAGGTGGTCGTGGTGGCGGGGCTTCTGCTGCTGTGCGGCAACGGCGGCAGCCTGGTCTTCGGCGTCGGCGAGGTGCTAGCGCTGGTGTCGTCGGTGGCATTGGCCGGCGCGCTCGTGTTCGGAAAGAAGGGGCTTGCGCAGCTGGACGCTATCACCGTCGCGGGAACCCAGATTGGCATGGCATTCGCGCTGTGCCTGGCGTGCGCCGTGGCCTTCGAGCCCATGGTGGACGTGGCCCAGGTAAGCCCCATGGCCTGGGGGACCATCGCGTTTCTGGCGCTGCTGTCCACGTGCCTGACGTTCTTTTTGCAGAACGTCTCGCTGGAGAAGCTGCCGTCTACCACGGTGTCGCTGCTGCTCACGGGCGAGCCGGTGTTCACGGCGCTGTTCTCGTTCCTACTGCTGGGGGAGACGCTGTCTTTTGTGGGGCTGGCAGGCGCCGCGCTGATCGTGGGCGCCGTGGTGGCCGCCACTTACGTGGAAGGCCGCCAAGACGCGAAGGCAGCCGGCGCAGCCCCCACATCGACCGCGCCAGCCTCGGCGTAGAGCGGCCCGAGCACGCCGCTTTCGCACGGGCGTCGCCTTTGCACAGACGCCGCTCCCGCCCGAACGCCGCCTTTGTCCGAGCGTCGCCCTGCCCTCCCCCCCCGGGAGGGGGTAGCTGGCGTGCATACGGGGCAGGTTCGTGCATAAAAACGTCCCAACCTGCCCGGTATGCGCGGTTCCGCCCGCCCCCCGCGATGAGGTTCCGTCCGTCCCGCCTGCGGTGCGGCTCCGGCCGCAATGCACTCCGAAGCGGCGTTCCAAAATGTTGTGCAACAAAATGTTTTTTTTTCCGTGAAAATAAGCCGGACGTATTACCCATCGAAAGGAGTGTTCGGCTTATGTACGGTTATCAAGACGCAATGGTGACGACGATCCTGCTTGTCGCTGTTATGGCAATCGTAGTTTGGCTGGTGGCGACCGCCCTGTTCGTTTCGGCGGCCAAGAAGAAAGGTCACTACACGCAGGGGGCCGCTGTGCCGTGGCTCGTCGGCATCTTCCTGTCTCCGCTGACGCTCGCGCTGTACGTATGCGCGCTGCCCGACCGCGGTGCCCCGGCGGCTACCCCGACCACTTCCGCCCCCGCGCAGCTCGAGGACGAGCTGCCGGCTCTGTAAGGGGTACGCATGGCCGATTACAAAGTAGTATTTCGCGCAGACGCGAGCACTCGGGGCGCGAGAGTTTCGGGCTGGGAAGCTTGCTGCCCGCTCGAACTGGAGGTGGTGCAGGTTTCTCGCGACGTCGTCACCGGTAAGGCCTACCTGCAGGCGAAGGTTCGCAACGTCTCCCGCGAGATGGTGGGGTCGTTCAAGGCAGCCTTCGACGTGGCCTGTGCGACCGGTTCGGCGGAGCATGTAGAGGTTGAGCAGCTTGACGCCGATATTGCGGCAGGCTCGTGCGGCTCTTTCGCGCAGGCGCTTAGTCGCGGAGACGTGGAGGCGGTGAGCGGGCGCATCCTGTCCGCGCGTACGGCGAAGGGCGTCTGGTCCGCCCCGATCGATCGGCAGCTGGAGCTGGCGAACCCCGAGCTGGGCTTATCCGAGAAAGCAAGGCGCGAGCGCTATGATCGCCTATGGGCGCCCCGCGTTGCATTCGGTACCGATGCGCATTTGGCGGCCGCTGCTGATAAAGGCCTGGTTAAGGGAGAGGGCTGGTGGGTGTGTCCTTGCGGTCGGCCGAACGTGGGTCGCGAAGAATGCATCGGTTGCCACGCTTCCTACGGCGTCTTGACCTCCGAAGGAGCCGAGGAAGAGACTGTTCTCGAGCGTGCAGCTGACGAGCGCGCGGCTGCAGCAGCGGAGGCGGCCCGCAAGGTCAAGCGTAGGAACATAACGATTGCGGTAGCCGCGATTGCTGTAGTCGCGCTGGCGGTTGTGGGCGTGTTCGTATCGAGCTACCTCACAAAGCTCTCCGACTACGACAAGGCCATGGAGCTATTCGAGCGGGGCGAGTATGCCAAGGCGAAAATGGCGTTTTATGAGCTCGGTGACTTCTCCAATGCGGAAGAGATGGCGAAGGAGGCGAGCGATGCCCAGGAGAACGAGCGCCGAGCCGAAAGAGAGGCAGAGCGTACGGCGGCGATGGAGGCCTACGCGCGAGGCGACTATCAGCAGGCGATGGTCGATTTCAATCGCTTAATGTCTGATGCCGAAGGCGATGAGCTTGAAGAGCTGCAGAAGCTGAGCGAGGCTGCCGAGTTCGGCGCGACGGTGTCCGCGTATTTCGGAGATGACCGGGAGGCATGGTATTTCGACGGCAAGGTAGGAAGCAGTAACGTAGGTCGCGAGTGCTCCTTTAGCTTGCATGCCGATGGGACTTGTGCGGTTACCTTCTCTGCTCCAAAGGACCTTGCCGGAACATGGGAGGGCTCCTGGGATCCGGAGACGCGGCAGCTGAGTCTGCCAGGATTCCCTGGTGGCGAGATGTGGGATATCGTCGGCGTCGAGGAGAGCAGTGCGGGCAGATCTTACCTGAATGTCGAGCTTCCGGACCTGGACTATTCCGACCCGTCTTCGCGCTACGCCGGATTCAGCATTTACTAATCACTGGCTGATAACGTAAATCCGGCCGCTCTCCTTGGGGCGGCCGGGCGTTTTGTTGATGGGTTGTTCGGGGCTTGATGTTCCCTATGCCAGCAGATCCTCGCGGACGAAGTGGGTCCAGGGCTTGTTGGGCTCCAGTTCGGGGGCGGGGATGCCGGCGGCTTCGCCCGCTTCGATGCATTTCAGCAGCCAGGCCATGTTCGTGCCCAGGGTGCGCATGGTGTACATGCCCTCGGCGTCGGCGTGGACCTGCCCCGGCTCGCGGCCGTGGGCGACCAGCCAGTAGGTGGACGACACCAGCGGCATGCAGTTGATCTGGAAGTACTTGTCAATCTGATCGGCGGTGAGGGTGGTTCCGGCCCGTCGCGCCACGGCAATGCCCGCCGCCGGCTTGAAGCGGAAGAGCGACCCGCCCGCGTAGAACATGCGGTCGAGCAGGCTCACCAGCGATCCGTTCATACCGGCGTAGTACACCGGCGACCCGATGACCAGGCCGTCCGCCTCGCCGGCCTTCTGGATGAGCTCGTTGCACACGTCGTCGGCGAACACGCACTTGTTATCGCCGCGCCGCCCGCAGGTGCCGCAGGCGGTACAACCGTGGATGGCCTTGGCGCCGATCCAGGCGATCTCGGTCTCCACGCCGGCGGCGTTCAGCGCCCCGGCTACTTCCTCCAGCGCGCGCTGGGTGTTGCCTTTGGGCCGTGCGCTTCCGTTGATGAGCAGAACCTTCATGGGCTTCCTCCTGGTCTCGTCTTGTATGGAATGGGGAAATTCTAACACGGTTGCGTGGGGTTACGGCGCGCGGCAAGAGCGGCGCGGCGGGGTCGCATTGGGCGGCGCGCAAAGACCGACGTTCCGCGATGACAGAGGGTCGCACCAAATGTCATCGCAAAAGAGCGCCATCTGGTGTGCCCTCTGTCAGCCGCCCTCTGTCAGCCCCATCATTCTTATGCGTTCGTAAGGTTGGTGGGGTTTGGAAACTCTTTTGCAACGACGCCTGGGTGCGCGCCCATCGTTCGCGAACTTGTTGCATCATGGTTGCAGCGACGGAATCGGATGCAAGGAGGCCTCTCATGGCGAACGCGAACGACGGCATCAACACCATAGCGGCAGGTTTCAAGAACGTCTTTCTGGCGGGTGTGGGGGCCATGGCGCTCACGGGCGAGAAGACCAAGGAGCTGGTGGACCAGCTGGTGGCCAAAGGCGAGATCACCGTGGAGCAGGGCAAGCAGGTCACGACCGAGCTGCAGCAGAAGGCGGCCGAAGCTGCCAAAGACACGCGCGAGGACGTGCTGCGCGCCATCATGAGCACCATGACGCCCGAAGAGCGAGCTGACTTCGCGAAGAAGGCGACGGCTTACGCCGAGGAGACCGCCCAGGCGGTGCAGCAGGCCGCCGACGCTGCGGAGGCATCTGCGCCGGCTGCCGGCCAGGCCCAGGTAGTTGACGTGGAGGACGTTGTCGAGGAAGATAGCGCCGAAACCGAAGGCAAGTAATTCCCGAACGAAGGAGGGCCGCCCGTGTTCGTGCTGCTGCATGGGTTCGCCCAAACGCCCGCTACCTGGAAGCCCGTGGCCGACAAGCTGCGGGCTTCAGGCTATTCGGTGGAAGTTCCCAACCTGTACGCCCGGCTGCCCGAATGCGGCACGCTCGAGGGTTTGTGCGATCAGGTTGCGGAGCTGGTGACGTCTTGCGCGCAAAATGCTTCGGTGGTGCTGGCGGGCTATTCCATGGGCGGGCGCGTGGCGGCGCAGACGCTCGTGCGCCATCCCGACCTGCCCGTGGCGGCCGTGGTGCTGGAAAGCGCGGGATTTGGGCCGCAAGACGATGCCGGGCGCGCGGCCTTGGCGGCTCGTAGCGCCCAGTGGGCGGAACGTTTGCGCCACGAGGGCGTAGAGCCGTTCATGGACTGGTGGGAGACACTGCCGCTGTTCGCCACACAGCAGTCGCTGCCGCCACAGGTTCGCCGGGCCGTAAGGCGCGAGCGTACGAGCTTCGATGCGGAAGCGCTGGCCCGAAGTTTGGAAGGCTGGGGCCAGCAGCACCAGTCGCTGCAGTCGGAGACGTTGGCGGCGCTGGGGCGTGCGCGGGACATGGGTGTTTCGCTGACCTACGTGGCAGGGTCGCTCGATAGGAAGTACTGCGCCCTGGCCGACCGCGCACGCGATGCGGGACTGTCGACGGTCGCGGTCTCCGGCGCGGGGCACAACGCGCACCTGGAAAAGCCCGACCGGTTCGCGGAGCTGCTCGTGCAGGTGGCGAATGAGGCCGAAGTTCGGGCTTGATGGCCGGAAGACGGGCAGGGCGGCGTTCAGGAGTCGCGCTTTTCCCGAGATCGCTGAAGGCTTAAGCCCCCAGCCACGCCCCCGAGCCCGAGAACCGGTTCCACGCGCCGTCAACCCAGCGGCTGCCTGTAGCCATGGCACCCGACGACTCCATCCAGTACCACGTGCCGCCCAGGTTCAGCCAACCCGTGACCATGGCGCCGCTGCCGGGGCGCAGGTAGTACCACGTGCCGCCCACCTGCTGCCACCCCTCGGCCATGGCGCCGCTGCCGGGGCGCAGGTAGTACCAGGCGCCTCCCACGGGCGCCCATCCCTCGGCCATGGCGCCCCCGGCCTTCAGGTAGTACCACGTGCTGCCCACCTGCTGCCACCCTTCGGCCATAGCGCCGCTACCGGGCTTGAGGTAGTACCAGGCGCCTCCTACGGACGCCCACCCCTCGGCCATGGCGCCGCTGCCGGGCTTGAGGTAGTACCACGTGCCGCCCACCTGCTGCCACCCTTCGGCCATGGCGCCGCTCGCTTTCAGGTAGTACCACGTGCCGTTCACCTTCTGCCAGCCGGTGAGCATGCCGCCGTTGCGGTCGAACAGGTACCACGTGCCGCTGATGCGCTCCCAGCCGCCCTTGGCCAGGCTGCCGTCGCTGTGGCGATATTGCCAAACGCCCGAGTCGAGCGACCACCCAGGTTTGACGGTTGGAGTGGCCGGGGTGGTGGGAGCGGGCAGCTTGGCCACGGGCCGCGTCTCCTTGGCCCCGCAGCGCGAGCAGGTCCGTGCGTCCTGACCTTGCGCCTGAGTGGTCGGCTCCTTCACGCGCACCCAGGCGCCGAAGCCGTGTCCAAGCGCCGCCAGGGTTCGCGTTTCGCTAGCGCCGCAGGTGCTGCAGGTGCGCTTCTGCTGCCCGGCTGCGGTGCAGGTGGCGTCCGTCGTCGTGGACCAGGCGCCCCATCGGTGCGTATGGGTCGCATCCGCGTAAGTAGCAGTGAAGGCGAAGGTGCCACCGCTCTTCCCTGTTGCGACGTTGCTCTTGTTCGTGTAGGTCACTTTCAGCGCGACGCTCTTCCGCACACCGCCCAGCGTAGCGGTCCACGAACGTTGCCCCAGCTCGTAGGCAATCAGGTTGCCCAGGATGCTCTTGGTGGCGCCGTCGTAGGCGCTCAGCCAGCCTGCGTGGTTCTGAATCTTCTCCTCGATAGAGAACGAGGAGGCGCCTTTGGCCAGGTGCTCGTTGATCTCGGCTTCGAATTCGTCTGCGAAGGGGTCGATGGCGCCGGTGCGAATGAAGTAGTTGTCGTCAAGCGATGTGGACTCGTAGCCGGCTACCGCCTGGGTGTGCCCAGGGTGGGCTAGGGCCATCAGTTCGTCGGTGAGGCCGAAATAGATGTGGCGCAAGTCTACCGGTAACCCCTTGACGTTTTCATCGTCCCAGGTGACGTCTACTTGGTACCATTTTCCATCCAGCCTCACGGCGGTCCATACGTGGTTGTCGGGCACCGAGGCGATGCGGCCGGTCTCTATGCCCACCGCCTTCAGCAGGTTGCAGTAAGCGGCATGGTAGCTTTCGCAATTGCCCAGACCGCGGGCCAGAACCCCTTCGGCGTTGACGAACCGCAGGTCGTACTCGGCATTGTCTATGAGATAGTCGTGCAGCCACAGCGCCCGATCGAAATCGGTGGCGTTCGCCCCCAGGTTGGCGTTGCATTGAGCGGCGATGGCGGCGCAGCGGTTCGCGACCGAAGGCGCTTCGGCGCTGTTCAGCGTTAAGACAAGGTTGGACGAGGCCGTTTTCACCGGACGGTCGCCGTACAGGTTGTCCTGCACCGTGATGCGCAGCCGATACGTTCCCGATACTGTGAACTCGAAGGGGAAAGAGCCTGCGTCCTGCATGGTATAGGCGTTGTTGAAGGTGGCGTTCGTGGGGTCCACCAGGTTGGGGTAGTCGGACAGGCCGTCCGTAAGCATGGGTGACTGGAACGAATACAGGTAGTCGCCTTTGCCGCCCCAGCCCTGGGCGAAGAAATCGGTGTCTTCGCCGGCTTTAAGGGCGTCGTACTTCACCACCAGCGCCAGATCTCCCGCGGTGCTGCTCTTCACGAAATCGCACAGTCTGTTACCCTGCGGGGCGTAGCGTTTCCACTGGTAGCCGTCCAAGTTGCGGTTGTCGTCGGTGAAGGAGGAATCCCAGCCGTAGGTGGTGGCGCTGTCGGTCCAGCCGCTGTGGGGGTGGTAGCCGGCAGCGGGCGAAGCGAACCAGGTGCCGCTTTTCAGGAAGTAGCTGTAGTCCGGATTTCCGGCGGCGCCCGGGTCGTCGTTGTCGTCCCAGGTGGCATCCACGTGATACCACGATCCGTCCAGATTGACGGCGTTCCATGCGTGGTTTTCGGAGGTAACCAGCAAAGGCGCGTTCTCCACTCCCGCCTGGTCTAGCAGGTAGGCCAGGGCGAACATGTACGACTGGCATACGCCCAAACCGTCCACCATGCACCCGTAGGCGGTGAACGACGGGTAGGAGGCCTTCGCCGCATCGCTGTCCTCGGCTTCCGGGTCGTTCGGGTCGGCGTCGGGCGCCACGGCGCCGCGGTTGTAGGTGGCGTGGTTGCACAGCCAGTCGTGCAGGGCGTACACCTTCGACTCGTCGGTCATGGAGTCGTCCACGCAGGCCAGCGCCCGCTGAACGTTCAGGTCGAAGTCGGCCTGCATCTGGGCCAAGGTGTCAGCATCGGTGGTGATGTAGGAGGGCAGGAGCGCCACGATCTGCGTGCGGTCGGCGCTCAGCGCCGCGTTTAGGTAGGTGCGCACGTTGAAGAGGCCAGGGCGGTCCAGCATGTGGTCGATGTAGCTGCGGAACAGTGCGTTGAACTGCTCGTTGGTGGCGGGCAGCGCCCCCAGGGAGGTGACGTCGATGGTTGGGGCCGCGCTTTCCCAGCCGGCATCCAGAAGGGCGCCCAGCGTGGTCGACTCGGCAGCGATGCCCAGCGAATAGGCGCTTGCCGGCTCGTCTGGGCTGTCGGCGCCGTCAAGGCTGCTTGCGGCCGCGTCGGGCGAGATGCTTACGGTGTAGCCGTCTTCGGGGAACAGCGGGTCGAACCCCACGAGGACGGTCGTGGCGCCGTCGGTCTCAAGGGACTGCGCGGCCCGAATCGCCTCTTCGGCCGTCGCGAAACCGCCGGCAGATGCCGCAGATGCTGCAGGTGTCGCGGATGCATCGCCAGCCGCCTGGTTCGCCGCCAGCGGCTCAAGTCCTGATGGCGCGGCATCGGTTGCGAAAGCGGGAAGCGGGCAGAGGGTGGCGGCTAGGGCCGCAGCCAGGAGGACGGAGAGTGCCCGGGCGCCGGTTGTCTTCTGCATGGAAGCCCTTTCTGCTGGTCAGCTTCGTGCAATACGCAGATGCGCCGCTCGCGTAACCCGATGTCGGCGCAAGCGACGCATCCGTCTGGCGAAGCGCTTATTCTAGCGGAAAAGGCAGCTTTTTTCTACGGTCGGCCCAAGCTACTTCGCGAACTTGGAGTAGTCGTAGCCGCCGTGGGCTCCGTGGCGCTGGTGCGCCTTGCCCGGCCCCTCGGTTCCGTGCTCGGCGGCGCCTGCGGCCTTCTTCTTGGCTGCTTTGCGCAGGCGCTGCTCGGCGTTGCGCGCGTTGCGGGACCGCTCGTCGTCGGCGCCGTGCTTGTTGCGGCCGCCGTCGCGTTTCGGCCCGCTGCCTCCGCGACCGCCCCGAGCCTCGTCGCGCCCGCCGAAGCCGCCCTTAGCCTTACGCCCTTTGCCCTCGCCGAAGGCTTTCGCCCGCCGTTCGGCGCGGTTGCCCTGTCCCGGCCTGGACCCGCGCTCGCCCCGCTCCTCCATGCCGCGACGTGCCTGGCCCTTCGCGCCCTTGAGGCCCTTCGACCCCTTCGGGCCCTTGCGTACCGGCCGTTCGCTCATGCCCGCCGCGCCCTTCGCGCCGCGCCCCTTGCCCTTGCCGCCCTTCTTCTCCAGGTCGGCCATGTCGGTGGGGTAGTTCTCCAGCTCGGTGAAGTCCACTTCCTTCTGGATGAGCTTCTCGATGGCCTTCAGCGTCTTGGCCGACTCGCGGGTGACGAAGGAGATGGCGAAGCCCTCCTCGCCGGCGCGTCCGGTGCGGCCGATGCGGTGCACGTAGTCCTCGGCCATGTCGGGCAGGTCGAAGTTCACCACGTAGTCCACTTCGGGCACGTCGATACCGCGGGCTAGCACGTCGGTGGCCACCAGGATGTCCGCCTTGCCGCGCCGGAACGCCTCAAGGGCGCGCCGCCGCTGGGCCTGGGATTTGTCGGAGTGGATGGATTCCGCCTGGTAGCCAGCCTTCTTCAGGGCCTCGGCGCAGTCTTCCGTGCGGCCCTTCGTGCGAGCGAACACGATGACGCGCTCGTGGCCCTTTTCTGCCAGCACCGCTTCCAGCAGCTCCTGTTTCTTGTGATTGGGGATGGGCAGCGCGTACTGGGCCACGGTCGCGGCGGTCTCGCCGTTGCGGGCGATCTCCACCATGGCCGGGTTAGAAAGCAGCGTGCCCAGGTTCTTCTGAATGGACTCGTCGATGGTGGCCGAGAACAGCAGGGTTTGGCGCTCTTTCGGCGTAGCTTCTACAATGGTGGTGACGTCCGGCAGAAAGCCCATGTCAAGCATGCGGTCGGCTTCGTCGAGCACCAGCACCTGAATCTCCGACAGGTCCACCACGCCGCGGGCCATGAGGTCCTTCAGGCGCCCGGGGGTGGCGATGAGCACGTCGGTGCCGCGGCGCAGCTCTTGGATCTGGGGGCTGTAGGAGCTGCCGCCGTAGACCGTGGTGACGAAGTGGCCGGTCTTGCGCGATACCTGCATGGCCGTGCGCGAGATCTGCATGGCCAGCTCGCGGGTGGGGCTCACCACCAGCACACGCGGCGCTCGCTTCCCGCGCTTGACCTTGGGAAGCTTGCCCAGCACGGGCAGCAGGAAGGCGGCGGTCTTGCCGGTGCCCGTGCTGGCGGCGGCGATGACGTCGCGCCCTTCCAGCACCAGCGGGATGGATTGCTCCTGCACGGGGGTGGGCTCCAGGTAGCCCAGCTTGTCGACGGCTGCCAGAGCGCTTTCGGGCAGTCCGAGTTCGTTGAACGTGGTCATGGTTTTCCTTCTGTAGGGCTAGGGCGACGGCGTTGCGATCGGTTACAGCGGGCGCCTTCGCGAAAAGCGAATGAACGTGAACAAGCTATTATGCCCCGTTTCGGTGACCGATTGGGTCGGGATGCCGGAACCGCGCAGAACAAGCATGTTAGGCGGTTCAACTGCGTAGGGCGGTGCGTCTGCCCCCCAATCGCCAAGAGCAGCGCCCCTTTCCCAGCCGCATGGGGCCGTGCCCCTTCCTCTAACCGCATGGGGCCGCGTTCCTTCCCCAACCGCGCGGTTCGGAATCGTGCATAGCGGGCAGGTTCGCGCGAAAAAGCGTACCAACCTGCTCGGTATGCACGATTCCGGGCGCTCGTGTGCCCGGGGCGTCCGTGGCTCCGGGGACGGGCGGGAGTCGGCGCCTGCCCTGCGCTAAATCTCGTCGATATTGTAGGGCGTGGTCTGGTAGACGTAGTAGTTCAACCAGTTGGTGTAGAGCAGCTGGGCGTGGCTGCGCCAGTTGGCCACGGGCTGGCGGGTGGGGTCGTCGTCGGGGAAGTAGTGGGCGGGCACGGCCGGATTCAGGCCGCGGGCCAGGTCGCGCTCGTATTCGCCGGCCAGCGTCGCGCGGTCGTACTCGGGGTGGCCGAACACGAAGAAGTGCTTCGAGTCGCGCGATTTCGCGATGTAGACCCCGGCCTCTTCCGAGACGGCGATCAATTCCAGGTCCGGGTGGGCCTCGATGTCGCAGGCCAGCACCTCGGTGTAGCGGGAATGCGGCGCCCAGAACGCGTCGTCGAACCCGCGCACCAGCGGGGAAGTGCGCTTCACCACCTCGTGCCGAAACACGCCCGACAGCTTCTGCGGCAGCTCGTGCTTGCTCACGCCGTAATGGTAGTAGATGCCGGCCTGCGCGCCCCAGCAGATGTGCAGCGTGGAGTGGACGTTCGTGCGCGACCACTCCATGATCTCGGCCAGCTCGTTCCAGTAGTCCACCGACTCGAAGTCGAGCAGCTCCACGGGCGCGCCGGTGATGATGAGCCCGTCGAAGCGCCGGCTGCGCACCTCTTCGAAGGTGGTGTAGAAGGTCTCGAGGTGCTCGGCGGCCACGTTCTTCGCGTCGTGGCTGATGGTTTGCAGGAACTCAACCTCTACCTGCAGCGGCGTGTTCGAGAGTTTCCGCAAGAGCTGCGTCTCAGTGGTGATCTTGGTGGGCATGAGGTTCAAGATGAGCAGCCGCAGCGGACGGATGTCCTGGTGGATGGCGCGCATCTCCGTCATGACGAAGATGTTCTCGGCCTCAAGCTCGGTGGTGGCGGGCAGCTGGTTGGGGATGCGGATGGGCACGGGTTCTCCTTACGGCAGGCGGCGCGGGGCTAGATGGCGGCCAGGGCCTGGTCCAGGTCGGCGATGATGTCCCGGGCGTTCTCGATGCCGCAGGACAGGCGCACCAGGTCGGCTCCGATGCCCGCGGCCGCCAGCTCGTCGTCGGTCATCTGCCTGTGGGTGGACGCCGCCGGATGCAGCACGCAGGTGCGCGCGTCGGCCACATGGGTGGCGATCTGGGCCAGCTGCAGCTTCGCCATGAACGCCTCGGCCGCCGCGCGACCCCCGGCCACGCCGAAGCTCACCACGCCGCAGCTGCCGTCGGGCAGGTACTCCTGGGCCAGCGCGAACTCCGCGTCGCCGGGCAGCGAGGGGTGCCGCACCCAGGCAACCTTCGGGTGCTCGGACAAAAACTGCGCCACGGCCAGGCCGTTTTCCGCGTGACGAGCCATGCGCAGGTGCAGGCTCTCAAGCCCCAGGTTCACAAGGAAGGCGTTCTGCGGTGATTGGATGGAACCCAGATCGCGCATGAGCTGGGCCGTCGCCTTGGTGATGTAGGCGCCTTCCTTGCCGAAGCGCTCCACGTAGTTCACGCCGTGGTAGGTGGCGTCGGGGGTGGTGAGCCCCGGGAACTTGTCGGCGTGGGCTGCCCAGTCGAAGCGGCCCGAATCCACGATGGCGCCGCCCACGGATGCGCCGTGGCCGTCCATGTACTTGGTGGTGGAGTGGGTGACGATGTCGGCGCCGAACTCGATGGGGCGGCACAGCACCGGCGTGGGGAACGTGTTGTCCACGATGAGCGGAACCCCGTGGCCGTGGGCAGCATCGGCGAACTTCCGGATGTCGAGCACCGCTAGCGCCGGGTTGGCGATGGTCTCGCCGAAGACGCATTTCGTGTTGGGCTGGAAGGCGGCGTCCAACTGCTCGCGGGTGCAGTGCGGGTCGACGAAGGTGACGGCGATGCCCATGCGGCGAAGGGTGTGGGCCAGCAGGTTGAAGGTGCCGCCGTAGATGGCCGAGCTTGCCACCACGTGGTCTCCGCAGCCGGCGATGTTGAACACCGCGAAGAAGTTCGCCGCCTGGCCGGAGCTGGTGAGCATGGCCGCGGTGCCTCCTTCGAGCGCGGCGATCTTGGCGGCCACGGCGTCGTTGGTGGGATTCTGCAGCCGCGTGTAGAAGTAGCCGGACTCCTCTAGGTCGAACAGGCGGCCCATGTGCTCGGACGAATCGTACTTCCAGGTGGTGTTCTGGTAGATGGGCACCTGGCGCGGGTCTCCGTCGCCGGGGCGCCATCCGCCTTGGACGCACGTGGTGTCGATGGTGCTGCACTGAAGCTCGGCCATGGGGCATGCCTTTCTGTTTCGCCTTGTCATGCTGCTTGCAGGCCGGCGGCTGCCGAATCCGGAGGCTGGCTCCTGCAAACGTCCGCCTATTATAGCGGCAATGGCGGCGGAGGCAGCGCTGCCCGCGAGAATCCCGACGCGTTGCAGCCGCACCGCACGTCGCGCCTCACCTGTGCCAGAAGTCGGCTGTCCGAATGCTTGGGCGCGGGCATCCTTTTGTGAACATATGGGGGCGTTTGGTTGACAGCCACCCGCAGACTACTACAATCACGGATTAGCACTCTCAAGGCGAGACTGCTAATCGGCGCGCTCTGCATTGTGCACTCCGTACGCTCCTGCGCGTAAGGCCGTGCTGATGACGTGCTGCGGACCGCCAGGGTTGCGCTGTTGCCTGCGGCGATTGGTGGCGTGACGCTGCGACCTGCGGCGAGGCTCGACGTGGCCCGTCGCAGCTTGCGGGGCGGCACGCAAGGAGCGCCCGAGCGGCAGCGTCTCGCCGAAGCGTCACCGAGCGAAAGGACAGAAGCGCCCATGAAGAAGTTCAAAACCGAGAGCAAGAAGTTGCTCGACCTCATGATCAACTCCATCTACACCAACCGCGAGATCTTCCTGCGCGAGCTCATCTCCAACGCGTCGGACGCGGTGGACAAGCTGTACTTCGCCAGCCTCACCGACAAGGACATCCAGCTCAACCGCGCCGATTTGCGCATCGTGGTGTCCTCGGACCAGGACAGCCGCACGGTCACCGTCTCCGACAACGGCATCGGCATGACCAAAGAGCAGCTGGACCTGAACCTGGGCACCATCGCCCATTCCGACTCGCTGGCCTTCAAGTCGGACAACTCCGAGGCCCAGGGCGGCGATGTGGACATCATCGGCCAGTTCGGCGTAGGCTTCTACTCCGCGTTCATGGTGGCGAGCAAGGTGCGCGTAGTCTCCCGCGCCTACGGGCACGACGAGACTTGGGCCTGGGAGAGCAACGGTGTCGACGGCTACACCATCACGGCCGCCGAGCGCAGCGAGCACGGCACCGACGTTATCCTCACGCTGAAGGACAACACCGATGAGGAGAGCTACGACGAGTTCGCCACGGAATACGGCCTGCGCAACCTCATCAAACGCTACAGCAACTACGTGCGCTACCCGGTCATGATGGAAGTCACCAAGACTCGCGAGGTGGCCCGTCCCGCCGACGACGCCGAAGCCGCCGAGGGCGACGCCGTGGAGCTGCAGCCGGAGTACGAGACCTACACCGAGTTTGACACCATCAACTCCATGATCCCCATCTGGAAGCGCCGCGGAACCGACGTGTCGCAAGAGGAGTACAACGAGTTCTACAAGTCCGACTTCCACGACTTCTCCGACCCGGCCTGCACCTTCACCGTGCACGCGGAAGGCGCGCTGTCCTACGATGCGCTGCTGTTCATCCCCAGCCGCGCCCCCTACGACCTGTACAGCAAGGACTACAAAAAAGGCCTGGCCCTGTACAGCTCGAACGTGCTGATCATGGAGAAGTGCGAGGAACTGCTGCCCGACTACTATAACTTCGTGCGCGGCGTGGTGGATTCCCAGGACCTGACGCTGAACATCTCCCGCGAGACGCTGCAGCACAACAGCCAGCTGCGCGCCATCGCCCGTCGCATCGAGAAGAAGGTGACCGCCGAGCTGAAGAAGATGCTGGAAAACGACCGCGAGGAGTACGAGCGCTTCTTCGACAACTTCGGGCGTGGGCTGGAGTTCGGCATCTACAACAGCTACGGCATGCTGAAAGGCGAGCTGGCCGATCTGCTCATGTTCTACTCGGCCAAGCAGGAGAAGCTGGTGACCTTCGCCGAGTACGTGGAAGCGGCGCCCGCCGATCCGAAGGTCATCTACTATGCTTGCGGCGACAGCGTGGAGCGGTTGCGGAAGCTGCCCGTGGTGCAAAGCGTGCTGTCCCGCGGCTACGACGTGCTGCTGTGCACCAAGGACGTGGACGAGTTCTGCTTCCAGGCCATGATGACCTACGGCGAGGGCGACGATGCCCGCGAGCTGAAGAACGTGGCATCGGGAGATTTGGCCCTGGCCAGCGACGATGAGAAGGCTGCGGCGGCCGAGACGGCCAAGGCTCACGAGAGCCTGTTCGCCGCCATGAAGGACGACTTGGGCGGGGAAGTGGAGCGCGTGACCGTGAGCGCGCGTTTGACCCAGCCCGACGAGGCGCCCGCCTGCATCACCGCCGAGGGGCCGCTGTCGCTGGAGATGGAGCGCATCATGGCGCAGATGCCCGATGCGGCCGGCATGAGAAGCCAGCGGGTGCTGGAGCTCAACGCGGCGCATCCGGTGTTCGCCAAGCTGGCCGCCGCCCAGGAGGCGGGCGATGCCGACAAGGTGCGCCTGTACGCCGATCTGCTGTACAACCAGGCGCTGCTCATCGAGGGCATGCCCATCGACGACCCGGTGGCCTTCGCCAATGCGGTGACGCAGCTGATGTAGCAGTGCGCCGGCCGCCGCGGCAGACGGCGCGGGCCGGGGGAAACACCGCACAACCGTCAACTTGTGCTAAAGCTTCTGACCTGGTGTTATGCAATAAAATACCAGGTCAGAGCTGTGTGTGGGGCATGCACGACATGCCGGTTGTGCAGCGCACAACCGTCTACTTGCGTCAATCCTCGTGCGCCGCCTGCGGGTACGGCGGCCGTTCCGCTATAATGCTTCGGGAAGTGGGCATGCTGGCCGGGCGACGTCGCCAAGGCGGGCCTGCCTTAAGGAGAAGGGAACTACTATGGCCGAACTCGGTAAAGTGAAATTGGCGCTGGTGCAGTTCGGCGGCGAGCTGTGCGAGTCGGTGGAACCCATCGAGCGCAACGTGGCCCATGCTTGCGAGCTTATCGCCGAGGCAGGGGCGAAGGGCGCCGATTTGGTGGTGTTCCCCGAGCTGTTCAACACCGGCTACCAGCTCAACGTCATCGGCCCGCACATCAACGAGCTCACCGAGCCGGAGGACGGCCCGTCGGTCACGGCGCTGCGCAAGGCGGCGGCGGAAGCGGGCGTGTACGTGGTGGCGGGCATCGCGCTGTTCCACGGGCTTACGGGCGTGCCGTTCAACAGCAGCGTGGTCATCGACCGCCAAGGCAACCTCATCGCCACCTACGACAAGCAGCACCTGTGGGCCCTCGAACGCTTCTACTTCCGCGGCGGCGACGATTCGCTGGTGTTCCAGACCGACTTCGGCAAGGTGGGGGTCATGATCTGCTACGACATGGGATTTCCGGAGGTGGCGCGCACCCTCACGCTTCGCGGGGCCGACCTCATCGTGTGCCCGAGCGCCTGGTGCGCCGAGGACATGGACGTGTGGCATATCAACGCGCCGTGCCGTGCGCTGGAGAACTCGGTGTTTCTGGCGGCGGTGAATCGCTACGGCGAGGAGCAGGGCCTGGTCATGCCGGGGCACACGCTGGTATGTAATCCTCGCGGCGGCATCATCGACGAGCTGCAGGAGCCCGGCGAGGCCATCCTGTATGCCGAAATCGACCTGGGCGACGTGGAGAAGAACCGCGTGACCAGCCCCTACCTGCGCGACCGTCGTCCCGAGCTCTACGAGGACGTGCTGCTGTAGGCCCCTAGCCTTCCAGCAGCTCCTTCAGCTCGCGGCGGTTGGCCACGCCGCATTTCTCGTAGATGTGGCTCATGTGGGCTTTCAGGGTGCCCTCGGCTATGAACAGCTCGGCCATGATGGCGGGGCCGTTTCTGCCTTGGGCCACCAGCGCCACGATTTCGGTTTCGCGCGGGGTGAGGCGGGCGCGGCTTGCCAGGGCTTCCACCATCTCGTCGCGGCGTTCCTCCTCGGGTGTCCTCTCCACCAGGCCGCCCACGTCCAAGATGCGCACGCCCCATTTGCTGGCCAGCTCGCGCTCGGACAGCAGGATGAGCGTGGCCACCAGCATCATGACCGCCACCAGCACCGCGATGACTATGTCCTGGGCCCCCGAGGTGAGTCCCACCGAATCCAGGGCGTTGGAGGCGCCTTTGCCCATGACGACGAAGATCTGCTCGGCGTTCTTGATGCCCGAGAACACGACGATGGTAACCCCCAGCCGCTTCGAGATGTCGTAGAACAGCAGCGCTACCAGCAGGCTCGTGAGGGAGTAGCTCATGGCGATGAGATAGCTGGAGACAACGTTGCCGAAGACCCCCTCGGCGGGGATGAGCAGAAAGCCGCAGATGATAAGCACAAGCGGCGACCGGTACAGCGTGCCTATGTTGAACCGGTTCGAGAAGAAGTAGGCGCTCAGGAACAGGACGCCCATCATGATGGCGGTGGATGCGCCCGTGTGCTGCCCGGCACCCGCAACCAGCTGGCTTTGCCGCAGCCCGTAGGCGAAGGAGTACAGCGCCATCAGCACGAAAATCTTCCAGGGGTAGGTGAACTTCGTGCAGGGGCGCGCAACCTTGTCCTGGTCGGGAAGGCCCGCGTAGGCCCGCGCCACGGCGATGCGGGCGGCTACGGGAAGCAGCAGTACGGCGACGAGCATCCGAGG
This sequence comes from Adlercreutzia aquisgranensis, assembly GCF_943193145.1. NCBI lineage: Bacteria > Bacillati > Actinomycetota > Coriobacteriia > Eggerthellales > Eggerthellaceae > Adlercreutzia > Adlercreutzia aquisgranensis. Next base: position 106,563 of record NZ_CALPDA010000003.1, read on the forward strand.
CTCGTCCAGGCCGGACAGGAAGAAAGTGAGCCCGGCAGCAGCTAGTTGGGAGAGCGTGGAGAACAGAAAGATGCGCAGCAGGGGCAGCGCCGAGATGACCTCGGCGGCCAGCAGCAGGAACAGCGCGAAGCCGAAGCCGCCCAGGGCAGAGCCTGTCACGGCCAGAGGGGTTGACGAGCCCAGACCGAAAACGTGGGCCGTCACGAAGCACAGCGAGCTGCCCGCGAACCCCGCGAAGGATAGGTTGCGAAATCGCGCGGTGCCGTTGAGCGGTACGAACCGCCGTGCCGCCAGGGCCACTACCAGCGCCGTGAGGCAGAAGGCGTAGTCGAACACGTTGTGGAAGTCGATCATGCTGGCGGGCGATTCGTAGGGCCCGGCCACCGGTGCGGCCACGGTGAGCGCCACCCAGCAGCGGGCGCAGCCCATGGCCAGGAAGGGCAGCACGCCGTGCAGCCGCGCGATGCGCTCGTCGCGGCCGGCACGCATGCTGTTCGGTAGTTTCCCCATAAGGTGCAGTATAGCAGGCGAAAGCCCCGTTCGGCAGCTTGGCCGGACAGGGCTTTCGTAAAGGCGCCGAGGGTCGGGAGGGACGAACCCTCGGCCGTGCGGGGTCGTTCGCAGCGGAGCCTAGAGGCTGGCCACCAGCTTGCCGGCGTAGTAGCCGCCGGTGATGGCGCGGCCGATGGACAGGCCCTCGATGTCCATGGGGTAGTCCACGCCGCCGAAGAACTGGCCGGAGGCGTTGCCTACCGCGTACAGGCCCTTGATAGGCTGGAACTCGGCGTTGAGGCACTGGTGGTTCTTGTCCACCACCAGGCCGCCCAGGATGGCGGGCAGCATGTTGGCACCGCGGGGGATGGCGTAGTAGGGACCGCCCTCGATGGGCACCAGGTACTTCGCAGCCTTGCCGAAGTCGTCGTCGGCTCCCTTGGCGCACAGCTCGTTGTAGCGCTCAACCGTGGCCTGCAGCGTGGCGGCGTCAACGCTCACCCCGGCCCACTTCGACTCCTGGCCGTAGGCGTTGATGGCCTCGGCCAAATCCTCCAGGGTGTCGGCCTGGATCCAGCGCTCGGGGTTTACCGGGGTGGGGCCGTTGAACATGGAGATGTCGTAGGGGGATTCGGCCTTCCAGTCCTCGTAGAAGTCCTGCCAGTTGGCCGGCGCCAGCATGAAGAACTTGGCCATGCTGGGATCGGAGAATCCGCCCTCGGCCAGGTTCTTGCGCGCGAAGTTGTTCAGGTAGCCCTGACGGCAGCAGGTCTCGTCCATGAAGCGCTCGCCCTGCTGGGTGATGAACAGGAAGGGCATCTCAAGACGGGTGGGGGCCGGCTCGCCATGGATCATCTTGGTGTGGGTGTGAGGGGTCATGATGGCGCCTGCGTTCATGCCGGCCACCATGCCGGTGCCGTCGCGGAAGTCGGTGGCCAGGCGGAAGCCCTTGCAGTCGGGGGCGTAGTAGTCCAGCATCTCGGCGTTGCTGGAGTAGTCGCCCGTGGCCAGGATGACGCCCTTCGACGCGGTGAACAGGTGGTACTCGTCACCGCTCTTGCAGATGACGCCGGTGACGGAGCCGTCCTCGGCCGTCTGCAGCTGCACGCAGGGCATCAGGTAGAAGAAGTCGGCGCCGTCGGCCTCCAGCTGCTCGGCGATGGCCACCACCGAGGCGTTGTGCCCTTCGGTGTGGAAGTAGGTGTTGGCGTGCAGGTAGATGTCGTAGCCGTTGTAGGGCAGCACCGCATCGTGGTACTTGGCCTCCACGCCGCCCTTGGCCGCGGTCTCGGCCCACCAGGCGATGGCCTCCTGGGAGTTGCGGGCCCAGATCTCCACCAGGTCGCGGTCGGAGCGATAGTCGCTTTTCCAGTTGATGAAGCTGATGCATGCCTGGATGGCAGCCTCGCTGGTCTTGTCCAGGTCGATGCAGGCGGCCATGTTGCCGGTGGACTGGGCGGCAGCGGCGTTCTGCACGCAGGCCACGCGGGCCCCGGCGGCAAGGGCGCTGTGCACCGCCGACACGCCCGATTCGCCCGCGCCTACCACTACCACCTCGTAATCGTGGGTCTCGGCGAATTCGGTGATGGGCTCGGGGGCTACCAGAAACGACGGGCCGCTCACGGCGGTAGCGGCGCTGGCCTGCGTCTCCTCGCTGCGCACGGCAGGCTGGCCGCATCCGGCCAGGGCGCTGGTGGCGGCCACGGATGCGGCAGCGATGCCGCCCAGCTTGAACAGGTCGCGACGGCTGAAGTTTGCGTTGCTCATGGTTGTCTCCCTCTCTTTTCCGGGGGCGCCTACGGACGCTTCCCGACTCCCAGATGCCCTCTTCGGCATCCCCTTCATGGCTTCCGGACGCTTGCTTGGTGCCTTTCGGGCTTCCGGCGTTCGCTTCGGTGCTTCGTAGCAGCGGTCGCCTTCGCTTCGGCGTCTCGGTGGCACCCACTATGGCCCGCCGCTGCTCCCAGCGCATCGGACGATGGGAAAGATTGGGATTATTCTTGTAATCCTTCTCGTAATCCTTAGCGATGAGCTGGTGAAACGTTCTTCGGCGCCGCTTGGCTCCAAAGATTGGGACGTGGTGAGGAATCGGCTTGGCCGCCGTTCGCCTGATGCGTCGGCGCTTGAGCAACGAACCGGTGTTGGCGCTGGAACGGATCGAAGGAAAGGTTCCCGTATGCTTGCGTGCTGGCAACGGTTGGGTGGAAGCGGCTTGCGGATGAGCGGCCTTGGCGCTCAGCGTTCTAGCATGGAGTCATCGAAAGGCAGAAGAAGGCGCGACACCTTCGACCGACCGCTTGTCGGTACGGCCGGCTGGTGTCCCGCGCGGGCGCGCGTACCGGTCCTGTCCCATGCGAAGCCTGTCTGCACGGTACCGGTGACCTAAGGAGGGTCGTCATGAAGGGCTTATCTCGTAGGCAGTTCCTGGCTGGCGGAGCGATGGCGGCGTTGGGCGGAACCATGGCGCTGGCCGGGTGCGCTCCGCAAACCCACGGGGAGTCGCAGTCAAGCGGTCAGCAGAGCTCGACGAGGACGGAAGGTGCTGCCGGTACGGCAACGGCCATAGGCACGGGCATGGGCAAGCACGGCAACTTCGACGTAGAAGTGTCCGTGACCGACGGCGCCATCGACCGCATCACGGTGCTGGATTCGCTGGAGACGCCGGGCTTGGGCGACGTGGCTATGGAGAAGATGACCAAGGCCATCATCGACGGGCAGACGCTCAACGTCGACACGGTCAGCGGTGCCACGCTGTCGTCCATGGCGTTCATGAACGCCGTTTCGAGCGCGCTCGACACCCTGGGCGAAGACTCCGACGAATGGAAGGATCGCGCCTACCAGGTGTGGGAGTCCGACGTGGTGATCCCCACCACCGCCGACGTGGTGGTGGTAGGCGCTGGCGGCGCCGGGTTCGCGGCGGCAATCACGGCGGCCAACGAGGGCAAGAGCGTGGTGCTCATGGACAAGATGGGCGTCTTCGGCGGCGACACGGCGCTCTCCGGCGGCGAGATGGCAGTGCCCGGCAACTGGATCCAGGTGACCCAGGGCGTCGAGGATACCCCGGACAAGCTGGTGGAGGACATGCTGGTGGGCGGCGACAACAAGGGCGATCCGGAGCTGGTGGCCATCATCGCCAACGGCGCGCTTGATTCCGCGAACTGGCTGACCTACGAGGGCGGCATCTCCTGGAAGCACGACCTCATGCAGTTCGGCGGCCATAAGACCAAGCGCTCCATCATCCCCATCACTCACTCCGGCTCCGAAATGACCACGAAGCTCACGAACCGTGCGGAAGGCATCGACAACCTGGTCCTGGTGGGCGATACCAAGGCAACGGAGCTTCTGACCAACTCCGACGGTGCCGTGACGGGCGTGAAGTACCAGAACACCGTGACCGGCGAAGAAGGCCAGATCGACTGCAAGGCCGTGGTGCTGACCACCGGCGGCTTCGGCTCCAACGTGGAGATGCGCGTGCAGTACAACCCCGAGATGGACGAGGGCATCCTGTCCACCGACTCCGTGGCCGCCCAAGGCGACGGCCTGGTCATGGCCCAGAACATCGGCGCAGACCTCATCGACATGGAGTACATCCAGACCTACCCGGTGTGCGACCCCGAAACCGGCGCGCTGCTGTACGTGGGCGACGTGCGCCTGGAAAACTACGGCATCCTGGTGAACGAGGAGGGCGACCGCTTCGTTGAGGAGCTGGGACGCCGCGACGTCATCTCCAACGCCATCAAGAGCCAAGCCGACGGCGTGGCCTACCTGCTGTTCGATCAGAAGGCCGCCGACAACACCGGCCTGCTGGAGACCCACGCCGACGAGTACGAGAACAGCGAGGCCCGCGGCGTGATCGTGAAGGGCGACACCATCGAGGAAGTGGCGAAGGCCCAGGGCGTCGATCCCGCCGAGCTGCGGGCCACCGTGGAGCAGTGGAACGGCTACTGCGCCGAGGGAAGCGACCCCGATTTCAGCTACAGCGGTACCGAGATGAACACCATCGAGGAAGGCCCCTTCTACCTGATGGCCTGCAAGCCTGCCGTGCACTACACCATGGGCGGCCTGCACATCACCCCCGAAGCCGAGGTGCTTACCGTGGACGAGGAGGTCATCCCGGGCCTGTACGCCGCCGGCGAGGTGGCGGGACACAAGATGGGCACGAACCGCCTGGGCTCCTGCTCGATGACCGACATCTACACCTTCGGCCGCATCGCCGGCAAGAACGCCAGCGACTACGCGGCCTAAGGGCAGCCTGAGGGTTGCGGTCGGCTTAGCGAACGGGCCGGTTGTGCCCGGATTCTGCGAAGCGAGGGCCCGAGCCTTGCGACGAGGCTCGGGCCCTTTCGCGTTTCGGAGCGATTCGATGACGGTTGGGGGGTGCTGGTTCGGGGTGCCGCATAATCTGGCATAGTGAAGCTGCTATGCAGCATGCGGCAAATCGCTTGAAGGAGGTTTCCCGTGGAAGGTTCTGTGCTCGTCGGCGTGGTGGTGGCGCTGCTGGTGCCCTTTGCGGGCAACACCTTGGGCGCGGCGCTGGTGTTTTTGCTGCGCCGGGGAATGTCCGAGCGCCTGTCGAAGGCGCTTGCGGGGTTCGCGGCGGGCGTCATGATGGCGGCGAGCGTGTGGAGCCTCATCATTCCCGCGCTCGAGGCCTCCGAGGGCCTGCCCGTGCCCGGCTGGCTGCCTGCGGCTGCGGGCTTTCTGGCCGGCATGTTGCTGCTTCTGGCCGTCGATCACCTCACGCCGCACCTGCACGCGGGTGCAACCGAACCCGAAGGCCCGGCCTCGGCGCTGAAGAAGTCCACCATGATGCTGTTCGCCCTGGCCATCCACAACCTGCCCGAGGGCATGGCCGTGGGCGTGGTGCTGGCGGGCTTTCTGGCGGGCGACCCCATGATATCGCTGGCGTCGGTGGTGGCGCTTTCCGTAGGCATCGCCATCCAGAACGTGCCGGAGGGCGCCATCGTGTCGCTGCCGCTGGTGAGCAACGGTCTGTCGCGGCCGCGCGCCTTCGCAGCGGGCACCCTGTGCGGTGCGGTGGAGCCGGCAGGCGCGATGCTCATGGTGGCGATCACGGGCCTGGCCACCCCCATCCTGCCCTACGTGCTGGCCTTTGCGGCCGGCGCCATGGTGTACGTGGTGGTGGAGGAGCTCATTCCCCAGACCCAGCAGGGGCGCCATACCAATATCGGCACCATAGGCGTTGCCGCAGGCTTCGTGCTCATGATGGTGCTCGACGTAGCCCTGGGCTAGCGCAGGGGCAGGGCGGATGCGAGTGGCCGGTAGCTGCGACTGCAATCGAGTGCAGCTTGCGCCCGCTTGCCCGTTGGGTGCCGAGCCGTTGGCGAATCGTTAGGTGGGGAATTATTCTCGAAGGACTATCATAAGGGCATGAGCCAAACGGACGACATCCTCAAAGAATCCCATGCCCAGGTGTCCGCCTGGCGCGTATGGTCGCGTTTCATCAGCTACTACGGCCCCTACAAGGGGCTTTTCTTCGGCGATCTGCTGGCGGCCACGGTGCTGGCCCTCATCGACTTGGCGTTTCCGCAGTTTCTGAACTTCTTCACCAAGGAGTTCTTCCTGGAAAGCCCCTCCATCATCCTGTCCAGCCTGGGGCTTATCGCCCTTATGTTCGCGGCGCTGTACCTGCTGCGTACGGGCTGCCAGTTCTTCATCACCTACCAAGGGCATGTCATGGGGGCCTACATGGAGGCCGACATGCGCCGCGACCTGTTCCGCCAGTACCAGCGGCTCTCGTTCAGCTATTACGACCGCCACAACACCGGCGCCATGATGGCGAAGGTGACCTCCGATTTGTTCGACATCTCCGAGCTGGCCCACCACGGCCCGGAGAACCTGTTCATCTGCACGCTTAAAATCGTGGGCTCGTTCGTGTTGCTGTTCGCCATCAACGTGCCGCTTACCGCCATCATGCTGCTGGCCACGGTGGTCATGGCGGCGGCGTCGTTCTATCTGAACTACCGCCGGCGCACGGTGTTCCGCGAGAACCGCGAGCGCATGGCTGGCATCAATGCCACGGTGCAGGACTCCCTGGGCGGCATCCGCGTGGTGAAATCGTTCGGCGGCGAGGCGGCCGAGGAGGAGAAGTTCCGCGTTGCCAACGAGGCGTTCTTGGATACCAAGAAGCGTTCCTACCGGTTCATGGGGGCCTTCCACGGCATGAGTTCGCTGTTCATGGGCATGCTGTACACGGTCACCATCGTGGGCGGCGGCTACTTCGTGGCCCAGGGAACGCTGCAGGTGAACGACCTGGCCATCTACGCCCTCTACATCGGCATCTTCTTCGCGCCGTTGGAGCAGCTCATCAACTTCACCGAGACGCTGCAGAAGGGCTACGCGGGATTTCGCCGGTTCATGGAGGTGCTGGAGGAGCATCCCGACGTGTCCAACGGGCCCGGGGCCGCCCCTTTGGCGGCGGCCGATCCGGGCGAGCGCGGGCACGTGGAATACCGCGACGTGGTGTTTTCCTACGGCGAGGAGCCGGTGCTGCGCGGGCTTTCGCTGGACGTTCCGGCGGGCACCACCGTGGCCTTGGTGGGCCCCTCCGGCGGCGGCAAGACCACCACGTGCTCGCTTCTGCCGCGCTTCTACGACGTGGACGGGGGAGCGGTGCTCATCGACGGCGTGGACGTGCGCGACGTGACCGTGGAATCGTTGCGGGAGGCCATCGGCATCGTGCAGCAGGACGTGTACCTGTTCGGTGGCACGGTGCGCGACAACATCGCCTACGGGCGGGCAGGCGCCACCCAGGCCCAGATCGAGGAGGCAGCCCGCAAGGCCAACGCCTACGACTTCATCATGGCGCTGCCGAACGGCTTCGACACGCTGGTGGGCGAGCGCGGCGCGCGGCTTTCCGGCGGTCAGAAGCAGCGCATCGCCATCGCCCGCGTGTTCCTGCGAAACCCCAGCATCCTCATTCTGGACGAGGCCACGAGCGCCCTTGACAACGAGAGCGAGGGCGCCATCCAGCGGTCCCTGGCCGACCTGTCCCGCGGGCGCACCACGCTCATCATCGCTCATCGCCTGTCCACCATCCGCGGGGCCCAGCTCATAGCCGTGGTCGAGAACGGGCGCGTGGTGGAGCAGGGCACCCACGACCAGTTGCTGGCCCGAAACGGCACCTACGCCCGCTACTACCGCATGCAGTTCGGGGAATAGGCGGCGTGCGATGGACGGAAAGGGCGACGTTGGCGACGGGGCCTTCCTGGCGTTTGCCGAACCTCTGCGCGAGGGTGTGATCTTGGCGCGGCCGAACCGCTTCATTATGGACGTGGATTTCGGCGACGCAGATCCGGTGCGCTGCCATTGCCCGGCGGTTTCGCGCATCGGCGGGCTCGACCTGGCGGGCCGGCCGTGCCTGGTCTCCGACAGCCGCAACCCGAAGCGCAAGATGCCGCTGACCGTGGAGGCATTCTCGCTGCAGCGCCCGGGCGAGCGCGACAAGCGCTGGATCGGCATCAACCAGAACGCCTCGAACCGCTACGTCGAGCATTTTCTGCGCGCGGGCGCCTTCCGATCTATGCTGGGTCCGGTGGCGCTGGTGCGCCGCGAAGTGCCCCTGGGCGGCTCGCGGCTGGACTTCCTGGTGAACGACGACGTATACCTTGAGGTCAAGACGCCGCTCGTGCAGATCCAGACCGAGGTGCCCGCCTACGTGCCGCGTCTGCCCGAGGTTCCGTTCAATTCGACGGAGCGGGCCATGCGCCACCTGCGGGAGCTGGCGGCCTCCCTGGCCGACCACGAGCGGGCCGTCATCCTCTACTGCCTGTACTACGACAACTTCGGCTTTCGCTACTACCACGGCACCACCTACGACGAGGTGCTGGCCACGGTGGAAGCGTGCCGGGCTGCCGGCGTGGAGCTGTGGCAGGCCGACTTCGAGGTCTGCCCGCAGGGCGTGGCACTCAAGCGCTGCTACGAGCTCGAACGGTGGTGAGGGGCGGGGCGGCTTCTGCGGCGGTGCAGTCTTCGCGGTTTGCTGGATAAGTGGTGGCGCGCTCGTGGAGGGACGGGCAACGGCGCCTGGCGGTGCTATGGTGTGGTTGTTGTGCCAGCGCGATTGCGATCGCCCGTCCCGAAACAAAGGCCCATGCTCAAGGTTCGCTCGAAGTACCTGCTGCTCATTGCCGGCGTCGTGTGGTTGCTGGCCGGGCTTTCGGTAACCCGCCTGGGCGTGCTGGCCATCATGGGCGGTGTCAACCCGTGGTTCTATGCGGGCATCCCCGTGGTCTTCGTGCTGTTCGGAGCCATGTTCTTCAAGCTGGTGGAGAAGCATTCTGCCCGTATCCACGGCTACGGGGACGAGCGCATGCACGTGCTGAAGTTCTTCGACGTGAAGGGCTACATCGTTATGGCCGTCATGATGGGCGGCGGTATCGCCTTGCGCAGCTTCGGCATCGTGCCCAGCTGGTTCGTCGCCTTCTTCTACACGGGGCTGGGCCTGGCGCTGGCCTCGGCCGGCATCGGCTTCTTCTGCCAGTTCTTCCTGCGGCACCGCACGGGGCACCCCCGCGCCAGCGTTTAACGGCCCGGTTTGTCGGGTCGATGCGCCTGCCCGCTGTCCTCCATGGACGCTGCGTCAAGGAATTGTCAGTTTTGCGGGGTTTTCTGGACAGCCCCGACGGCGAGTTCCACAATCGGGCCTATCCAAGTCGATAGCAGCGCGCCCTCCCTGCAGGATGCTCGGGGGCTGGTGCGTTGCCGTGAAAGGATCTGATCGCAGGATGTTTGTTGCGGAGTTGCTGGAAGCGGGAATGCTCGTGTGCTTCGGGCTGTCGTGGCCTATGAACGCCTGGAAAGCCTACAAGGCGGGGACGGCCCAGGGGTCCAGTTGGCAGTTCCTGGCGCTTATCTGCGCGGGATACGCGTGCGGCATAGCGGCGAAGCTTACGCTGGGGACGCTGAACTGGGTTCTTGCCGTCTACCTGTTGAACTGCGTGTTCCTGGCGGCCAACTGGGCGGTGTACTTCCGAAACCGCCGGCTGGACGCCCTGCGCGAGGTTCCCGAGGGCACGCACGCGGCGCAAGATACGCCCTCCTGCGCGCTTTCGGCCTCTGCCGCCCGCCCTGCAGCTTAGCCATCCGATCTTGCGAGCCGCCCGTCCCTGCGCCCCAAGCCCTCGCGGGCTTCTGTCCTACTCGATGGCGGCCAGTACCTGGAAGGCGTGGGCTGCGGGGGTGGGGGAGCTCTTGCCGTCCTCGTTCACGCTGCGCACGAGCATGCGGTAGTCGCCCTCTTCCTCGGGAATCCAGTCGAAGGTCCACCAGACCCAGCGGACGGCGTCGGTGCCCTCGGTGGACTGGCGGGTCCAGTGCTCGCCGCCGTCCAGCGAGAACTCCACGGCTATGATGCGTTTGTCGTAATCGTCGGCCCATCCTTCGAAACGCATGGTCTGGCCTACGTAGCCCACGTACTCGGCCTTGCACGATACGTTTGGACGGTTCGTGAAGTCGTGCCCGTCGTCGACGAAGTCGGGCAGCGTCGGGGGCTCGTCCTCTTCGGTGAAGTCGATGGCGACGATGTCGCGGATGAAGTACTTGGCGGGAAATCCCGGAATCCACAGCTGGTTCGAGCATCCCATGACGTCCATGATGTTCTCGCTGTTGATCTTGTCGGCGACGATGGCGCCGCGTTCGATCAGGAAGTCCAACGGAAAGGCCACCTTCATGCCGTCGGATGCGGTGAACGTAACAGTGTTGCAGTCTGCCATGGTCCCCCCTCCAGGACTATGAGCGGGCCGAGACGGCTAACATTTCGGCGTCTCGGTCTTCGCAATCATTCATGGTTGCGAATAATACCACAGCTTACCCCAGGGCAAGCTCGTAGAGCGAAAGCTCCCCGTAATCGATGAAGGCTATGGCTGGGATTGCGTGCCTTTGAGCGTTTCCAGCTGTTGTTGGAGGTGGTCGTAATGGAAGCGTTCCTCTTCGGTCCAGGGGCCGAAGAGGATTGACCGCAGTGCTTCCGAAGCGCTCTCGGGCGCTTTCGTGCTGCGCTTCTTTCGCGTGGGCGTCGACTGGTCATCGCCGCCTTCGCTCGCCCACAGGCACGTGCCGGCTCGGCTGTACAGGCGGATGCCTGTGAACGACCCAGAGTGCTCGAGCTCGTCTAAGTTGCTGGCGATATCCTGAACGATCCTGGCATGGTGGGCTGGGTCGGTGGCTCGGGGCGTGGTGCCGGCAACGCGCATCTGCTCGTAGCGTATCTGGCAGCTTATGAGCGAGATTTCCGGCTTCACGGCCATGAGCGCCAACGAAACGTCGTAGCCGCGCGATCTCAGCAGGTCGGCGGTCTTTAGGGGAACGGCGCTCGTGCGCAGAGTGCCTTCGATGACCAGGTTGTAGCCCATTCGCGAAAACGTATCGATCAGCCCTTCGACAAGCTTACCGGACCAGGCTGCCGTGTAGGAAACCCAGTCGTCCCCGTAGGCCTCTTTGAGCGCCTCGAATCGAGGGTGCTTTGAGCGGTACTCGTCGCCGTTGATGACGATGGTGTTGTTCCCGAGCCTTTTTTCGCATACGCGATGGAGGGTCGTTTTCCCCGCTCCGCTCTGTCCGCCGAGCAGGATGGCCTGTGGACGATCGGGGCGCCTGAGACTCGTGGGGGTAAGCAGGCGCCGAATGATGGTGGCGCGTTCTTGCTCGAGCTCTAAGGGCGTGAAGCTTCCATCGGTGTTCATGCTAAGCTGCCTTGGACAGGAGTGCACGGGAGGCGTGCCTGATCACTTCGAGCTTGTCGTCTATGCAGTCCAAAGCGTGATGGTTCGAGTTCTCTTCGTATACGATGGTTGGTTTGAAGATGGCGATTTGCGTGGCGAGGTCATCAAGGATGAGTGCCGCCGTTCTGTCGTTCGCATCATTGGCTTTTCGGATTAGCCTGTCGAGGTCTGCCATGATTTCCGCTGCCTTCTCGTTCAGGATTTCCTGGCGCAGGGTGATCTCGTAAATCTGATTGATGTCGAGGCTCATCTCGTCCTCCTCCTTGGTGATGGTGCAGAGCGCATATACCAGCTGTTCCGACTTCTCCTTCTGCCGCGGCGGGAGCTCGCTTCCGTCCCGTTCCAGGCAGTCGCGCATGAACTGCGGGTTCTCGGCGGCTCGTATGAGGTTGGCCATGGCTTTCGTAGGGGGGTCGCCGGCCTCGTAGCGAGCCATGGTTGCGGTTCCGATGCCTAGCACTTGGGCGAAGGCCTTCTGGGAAAGTCCGTACTTCGACCTAATCTCGCGGATTCTCTGCGCAGTCACGACGTCCTTCACAGCGTCCTCCTTTCATAGGTTGCTGTAATAGTATAGAAAGATTATTCTATAATCAATAGATTATTATAGGTATTAATAGATAGTGTTTTGAGGGGCAGAAATGCCTATCCAACAAAAAGCCCGCCTGAAAAACAGGCGGGCTTTGAATGCCTACGAGAATCGGCGAAGCTTACAGAACCTCGTCGGTCTCCTTGAACCTGAGGACGTCAACGCCCTTAATCTTGGCACCGATGACCATGATGACCCAGTACAGGACGCCTGCGCAAATGAGCGAGTTCAGTCCGGGGATGCCCCAGCCGATGGCGCTGGTGCCGTAGCCCACGGCGAAGCCTGCTAGCCAGCAGATGAGGGCGATGGGGTTCCAGTTCTCCACGCGGCGAGGCAGCACGCCCTCGGCGCGGGTTTCGTCCAGGATGGCGCGGCTGCGGCGCAGGACGAAGTAGTCGATCACCATGATGCCGGCAATCGGCGGAACGAACACGCCCAGCAGCGACAGAAACTCGGTGAAGTAGTTGATGATGCCCAGCACCGACAGGATCGTGCCGACGATGCCGAGAGCCCACACCAGCATGTCTCGATTGGCTGCTTTGTTGAACAGGGCGTTAATGGCGGTGGCCAGGCCGAGGCTCGACGAGTAGAGGTTCATGTCGTTGAGCTTGACGGTGGAGGCGACCACGATGATGACGCCCAGGATGCCCGACGTCGCGTACATGATGGTCACGATGTCGTCGCTGCCGATAGCGTGCGCCATGATGACGGCGAAGAGGTTCATTCCCAGCTCGCCGACGAACGTGCCGATGAGGGTCATCCAGAACACCTGGGTGCCGTTCTTCAGGAAGCGGGCGTAGTCGGGGGTGCAGATAGCTCCCGCGATGAAGCCGCCGGCCACCATGGTGGTGGCAGCGCCCAGCGACAGCGCCGGTCCCGGAGGTGCCGTCGTCAGCAGCTCGCCGATGGAGTGGTCCTGCAGCACGATGGCGGCCGACCAGACAACGGCGATGATGAACAGCGGCACGAAGATGGTGGCAAAGTTCGCGATGGCCTTGATGCCGAAGACCACGAGCACGGTGATAGCAATGCCGGTGATGATAGCCCAGATGGGATACTCCAAGTCGCCCAGGAAGTCCGTGAGCGGAATCATCGTGGCCATGCCCTCGCCGAACACGCAGTTCTGCACGCCGAACCATCCCACCATGGATATGGCGACGATGGCGCCGAAGACGGCCGAGCCTCCCTTGCCCAAGCCGCACCAGCGGGTGAGCAAGCTGGTCGAAAGGCCCTCGTGCGCAGCGGCGGCACCGAGTGCCCAGCTGACCACCTGCAGCAGCACGGAGCCGAGCATCGTGGCCAGGAACGCGTCGAAAAACGTCATGCCGAAGCCGAGCGCCGCTCCTAGCACCAGCTGCGATACGCAGCAGATTGCGCCGATCCTGATGAAGAGAATCCGCCAGAAGGGCTGTTTCGCTTCAGCAGGAACGCGTGATAGGGTGTAGTCGATGTCCTTGACTTCCTCGGCCTGCGCCTGCTCGATCTGCTTCTCTGTTGCCATGGCTCTCCTCCTTTCCAACCCGCGCCTTCCCAGCGCGGGGAATAGAGCGGGGCGACCGATGCGTAGCCACCGCTATTGGATAGATTCGGGGGATTATACCGTTTGCTGAGTCGTTAACCGTGTGATGTCTCGAAAGTTCACGGGCCAGAAACGAATATTGGCCCCGAAGGGTGTGCAAATTTACGTGAATGGCGTCAAGCCGGCCGCCTGGGGAAGGGGATTTCGTATACTGAAACGAAGCAGAGTCGTTTTCCATCGCGCTCGCATCCCGGGGCCGCTCCGGCTGGCGAAGCGTTCGGACAGGAGGGCAATCATGGGCATCCGTCACGGGGCCGCCAAGGCTGCGGGCGCCGTTTCCACCTGGGGGCTGAAGCACGTGTTCCGCCGGCCGGCGGCCAACTTCCCCGGCAAGGTTGGCTTGTACGCCGACCCGCAGCTCATCGCCCACGAGCGGGGGAAGCTCTCACGTGGCAGCATCGTGGTGGTGGGCACCAACGGCAAGACCACGGTGACCAACCTTCTGGCCGACGTGCTGGAGCGCTCGGGCGCGACGGTGGTGTGCAACCGCACCGGCGCGAACCTTGATTCCGGCATTGCCACGGCGCTGCTGCACGCGGGCCGGGCTGATTGGGGCGTGTTCGAGAGCGACGAGCTGTGGCTGGCGAAGTCGCTGCCCCAGCTGCAGGCGCGCTACGTGGTGCTGCTGAACCTGTTTCGCGACCAGCTGGACCGCTGCGGCGAGATCGACCGCATCCAGGATGCCATCGTGGGGGCCTTGGGGCGCTCCCCCGAAAGCGTGCTCGTCTACAACGCTGACGACCCCTTGTGCGCCGCCATCGCCGATCGGGCGCCCAACCGCTGCGTGTCCTTCGGCGTGGCCCGCTCCATGGGGCTTGCCCAGAACAGCGTGTCCGACGCCACCATGTGCCAGCGCTGCTCCACCATGTTCCGCTACGAGTTTCGCCAATACGGGCAGCTGGGGGAGTACGTGTGCCCGAACTGCGGGTTCTCCCGCCCGCCGCTGGACTATGCCGCCGTCGACGTTGCTCTCGGCGCCGTAGGGCTGTCGTTTTCCGTGGAAGAGCGCGGGGAGGATGGCGCTTCTTCGGCCAGCGTGGCCGCCGAGCCCCTCTCGGCGCCTTTTTCCGGGGCCTACATGGTGTACAACCTGCTGGCCGTGGCCGTTGCGGCCCACCTTGCGGGCGCTTCGGCGGCCGATGTGCAGCGTGCCGTCGACGCCTTCGATCCGAAGAACGGTCGCTTGCAGGAGTTTACCGTGGGGGGGCGCCGGGTGCTGCTGAACCTGGCGAAGAACCCCACGGGCTTCAACCAGAACCTCAAGATCGTGGCGGGAGACCCGAACCCAAAGGTGGTGGGGCTGTTCATCAACGATAAGGAAGCCGACGGGCACGACGTGTCGTGGCTGTGGGACATCGACTTCGAGGAGCTGGCCCACAGCGGCAGCCTGAGCGTGTTCGCCGGAGGGCTGCGCGGCCGCGACATGCAGGTGCGCTTGAAGTACGCGGACATCCCCTCGCGGGTGGTGGAAACCCCCGAGTCCATGCTAGAGGCCCTGGCAGCCTTTCCGACCTCGGTGAACGCGTACTTGATCGCGAACTACACGGCGCTTCCCGCCTGCAAGGCGGCTTTGGAGCGGGCGCAGGAAGAAGCAGGTGCCAAGGGTGCCGAGATCGGGCGTGCCGGCGCTTCGGCGTTCCCGGACGGCGCGATGGGCCCGTGCTCGACGGAGCCGAGCGGGCATGCGGGCGAAACCGCGTCCGATGGCGGCGAAACGCATCCCGGCGAGGTGTCGCCCTCCGATGCGTTGCCGCTGGTCATCTTCCATATGCTGCCCGACCTGCTGAACCTTTACGGCGACGGGGGCAACGTGCGCATCCTGGAGCGACGGCTTGCCTGGCGCGGCATTCCCGTGGAGGTGCGTCGCATCATGCACGGCGATCCTGCGCCCTTCGACGAGGCCGACCTGGTGGTGATGGGGGGCAGCCCCGACCGCGAGCAGGAGCTGGCCAGTGCCGACGTGCGCGCCATGGCCGACGATCTGCGGAGCTACGTGGAGGCCGGCGGCCCGCTTCTGGCCATCTGCGGCAGCTACCAGATGCTGGGCCACGAATGGCTGCTGGACGGCCAGCAGGTGCCGGGCCTGGGCATTCTGGATGCGAGCACCCGCCGTCCCGGCACGTCCGCCGACCGTCTTACCAACAACATAGCCTTAAGCGTGCCCGGCATCGACGAGCCGGTAATCGGCTACGAGAACCATGCCGGCCGTACGTACCTGGGCGAGGGCGTGTGCCCGTTCGGCTCGGTGATAGGCAGCGTGGGCTGCGGCAACAGCGAGCAGTCCAAATCCGACGGCGTCCGTTACAAAAACGTGGTCGGCACCTACCTGCACGGCCCGCTGCTGGCGAAGAATCCCCAGGTGGCAGATGATTTGCTGAAGCTGGCGCTGGAGCGTCACGCCCGCCGGACGGGCTGCGATCTGGGCACGCTCGCCCCCTTGGACGATTCCCAGGAGCTTGATGCCAACCGCGCGCTGGCTCAGCGCTTGGGCGTCAAGGGGCAGCGATGAGCGGCAGCGCGCAAGGGGCCACGAACGCGGTGCCGGGTGACGGGACGGGCGCCGGCCGCCTGGTGGTGTGCCCCACGCCCTTGGGAAACCTGGGGGACATGACCGCGCGATCCCGCGATGCCCTGGCAGCGGCCGACGTGGTATGCGCCGAGGATACCCGCGTGACCGGTAAACTGCTTGCGGCCCTGGGCATCAAGAACAAGCTCGAGCGGCTGGACGAAGCCACCATGCGCCAGCGGGCGGAGGGCCTGGTGGAGCGCATGGCGTCCGGCCAAGTGGTGGCCTACTGCTCCGATGCGGGCATGCCCGGCGTGTCCGATCCCGGCATGCACCTGGTCAGGCTCGCGCGGGCTGCGGGCGTGACCGTGGAGGTGCTGCCCGGTCCCACCGCCGCCGCTACGGCCTACGTGGCCAGCGGAACCGAGTTCGCGCGCTTTTTCTTCGGCGGCTTCTTCCCCCGCAAGCGCGGCGAGCAGCAGGCGCTGCTGGATGGCGTGGCCTCGCTCGACGCGGCGCTCATCTTCTACGAGAGCCCGAACCGCCTGGTCGATGCTTTGGCCGTGCTTGCCGAGCGCTTCCCTTACCGGGAAGGCTGCGTGTGCCGCGAGCTCACGAAACTTCACGAGGAAGTCGTCCGCGACACGCTGCCCCAGCTGGCGGCCCTGTTCGCCGAACGGGCGTGCGCGTTCGCGGCAGGCGAGCCGGGGGCTGCGGGCATCAGAGGCGAGATCGCGCTGGTGATAGACGGCCCCAGCGAGCGCGAGGCCCAGGCCGCCAAGGAACGCTCCCTGACCGGCGCCGAAGACCGCGCCCGCCAGCTGCTCGCCCAAGGCGTGCGCTCCAAAGACGCCGCCCGGCAGCTGTCCCAAGAGCTCAACATCCCCAAAAACGACGCCTACCAGCTGGTGCTGAAGGCCGGGCGAAGATGAAGGGTTCCGATATCTTGCTGAAGGGAAGGACTCGAAATTAGCTGAGGGCTAATGCGGGGAGAACTCTGCTACACTATCATCACCACAACAGCAGCTTCACATACTTGTCTTTGAGACCTGGATTCAATGCGAACCGCCGACAAGGAGGGCACCTGCCTTTAGGACGGTTTGCATTGTCGTCTGCTGTTGTGGTGACTGCGGCGGGCGTCCTCCTTATCTTTTCTCGACGTCCTCCGCTTGGCATCTATCAAGAAGGAGGAGAAATGTTTAAAAAGGTACTGTCCGTGGTTCTGGCTGCGTGCGTGTCTCCCTTGCTGTTCGGGTGCTCTTCGTCGTCTGAGCAGCAAGTCGACAAGGAGGCATCAGTTGGGGGGAGCGCTTCTTCCAGTCAGCCGGAATCGGCCGAAGATGCCGAAAAGGTGTCCGAGCCGCAGAAGGTTGAGAAGGAAGAAACCGCCGAGCCCGAGCCCCTCGTTTTGTCTGACTACGGATACGTTGTCTCGGATAACGGCTATATCCATTATGCCGTTGAAATCGAGAACCCCAATGCCAGTTTCGAGGCGGAATTCCCTGTGATTTCGGTAGTGGGGAAGAACGAGGACGGGTCTATCGCATTCAGCGACGACTGGACTCTTGGCACTATAGCTCCAGGCTCGAAAACGTACTGGGCGACGCAAGCGGGCAACGGGAACGTGACCGAGTCGACTGCTGTCGAGTTCTCCATCAAAGTGGATAAGAACAAATGGAAGGATGGGGCCGAGCCGCTACCGAGCGATCTTTACACATTCGACAATGTGAGCGTGGCCGATGGAAGCTACTGGGGGCTGCAGGCGACGGGCGAGATTACCATGGCCGAAGAGGTGAAGGTTGGCTACGGCGACAGCTGCTCCCCCATGCTTGTTTGCATTTTGCGGAATGGCGAAGGAAGTATCGTCACCGGGTTCAATAGCTATTTGCAAAGTGACTTGGTTGCTGGAGAGGCCGCTGTGTTCGATTTCAGCTCCAGCTTCGATGCCGAGTACGCTACGGCTGAAATGCACGCCAATCCCTGGATGTAGATATGGGGGCTGCCTCTGAGCAGTGATATGATTGGGGCTAATTCGTAGCACGTGACTATGTTTCGAACGGCTGGCTTCGGAGGTGTTTCCGAAGCCAGCCGCTTTATGTTGGCTAATCGCCGCCAGAAGCGGTAAGGGCTTGGGTGAAAACTGTCGGCTTAGGGCGCTTTCGGTTGTTGCCTCGCGAACGGCTTTCTGCTTGATGGCTTCGGCTCGTTGCGCTCGACATGCCTTGGAGAGCTTGCGCTTCGTAGATTCGTCAAAGAGCGAGCGCCGTTACTTGCGGCATGTGGGACTCGTCGATAAGCTTCAGCCGGTAGTCCATCTCGAGATTGAGCCAGAACTGGGGAGTGGTTCCGAGGGCCTTTCCCAAGAGCCATGCCATCTCGGCCGTTATGGCCCTTCGGCCGTGGACGATGTCGGAGATGGCGGATTGAGGCTTCCCGATCGCCTTTGCGAGCCGGTATTGGGAGATGCCAAGCGGCTCCAGGAACTCTTCGAACAGAATCTCGCCAGGACTGGATATGTAATCATGAATGGTAGTCACAGAACTCAACTCCTTGAGCCTCTCCGTCGTGCCAGGTGAAACAAAGCCGCCATTGCTGATTGACCCGAATGCTGAACTGGCCCTTCCTATTCCCTTTCAAAGCCTCGAGGCGATTTCCCGGAGGGACGAGCAAATCTCGCAACTCGCAGGCGGCATTTATGAGCTGAAGCTTGCGGTAGAGGGTTTTACGCAGCTGAGCCGGCGCTCTCATAAGGGGAAACGCTGCAGGGTTTTCCCAGAAGAGGGCAAGGTCTTTGTCCTTGAACTGCATAATCACCTCGAATACTTCTGAATTTCAGAAGTATCATAATCGGTTTTGGCGTCCGCGTCAAGAACCCGGCTGGATAGATGCGGGCGAGGTATTGCGCCGCATAGGGCTGGTCTGCTCGGAAAGACGGGAAAAGAATACGGGATAACGCGAGGATATGATTACTGCAGTAAGCGTTTAGCTTACCGGACGCTGCCGGGCAAGCT
Source organism: Adlercreutzia aquisgranensis (assembly GCF_943193145.1). Lineage (NCBI taxonomy): Bacteria > Bacillati > Actinomycetota > Coriobacteriia > Eggerthellales > Eggerthellaceae > Adlercreutzia > Adlercreutzia aquisgranensis. The sequence goes on from NZ_CALPDA010000003.1 coordinate 125,479, forward strand.
GGATTGCACAATTCGCTATCAAACCGTAACGGGACCGTCGCTTGAACACAGGTAGAATGAAACGGTGCGCAATCCGTCGCACCAAGCCGCGGCCGGTGTCCGCGAGAAAGCGGGGCACAGGGTGGGCAAAACGCGAAAAGCCCCACGGGCCGCAGTGGAGGAGTTCGAGGTCGCCGGCATTCCCGTGCGCTTGACTCGCAAGCGCGTTCGGCGGCTCAACCTGCGCATTTCCCGAGACGGCACCTACGTTGAGATGTCCGCGCCCCCGCGCATAGACCTCGCGCAGATCGAAGGGTTCGTCCTCGACAAGCAATCCTGGATCCGCGCCCATATGGCCGAGGCCGTCTCGTCGCCTGCCGGTCAGGCCGAGCATGCAACGGCTCAGGAGGTTTCCGAGTGGAAGACTGCGGTTTCGACCGTGGTGCCGCCGCTGATCAAGGAGTGGGAACCCATCATCGGCGTGAAGGCCGGATCGGTGGTCTACCGCAACATGAAGAGCAAGTGGGGCAGCTGCCAGCCCACCACGGGACGCATCTGCATCAACACGCGCCTTGCCCTCTACCCGCCCGAATGCCTGGAGTACGTGGTGGTGCACGAGCTGTGCCATCTGCGGGAGGCGAACCACGGGCCGGCGTTCCATGGGCTTTTGGACGCCTACATGCCCGATTGGAAGAGTCGCCGCGCGAAGCTGCGCTGAGCTTTGCGGGCGCTGCGTCGCGCTGGGGCAGCCGCTAGATCAAGGCCATGGCGGCGCTTGTGCGGTTGTACCACTCCTGCCAGTTGGGCGGGCAGTACTTCTGCGCGCCCGCTTCGGTGATGGTGTAGCCGTAGCCCGCGGCCAAGCCGGCCACATGGGCGCGGATGGCCTCGTCCCAGCTGCCCCAGCTGGCCGAACCCCAACCCCAGGCGTTGTAGGGGAGGAAGCACGCCGCGCCGCGGGAGCTTTCCGTATTGGCGATAGCGGGGGAGAAGCGCGGGTCAACGCCGTAGTCCCAAGCCGCCTCTGCGAAGATGGTGCCGGTGCCGGCCATGGGGGAGCCGGCCATGAACGCGTCGATGCGCGGGGCCCAGGTGCTTACGAAGGCTTCCTTGTCTGTGCTCCAGTCGGCGCCGTCGCTGCCCGGCCCGCCCACGGTGTCGTCGGGGGTCTCCTCGGACGGTCCCGTGCTGTCCACGGGCGCATCGGGGATTTCCGCGTCGGAGCCGTTGCCCTCCTCGGTCTCGTCGGCCGGTTCGTTGCCGCCCTCTTCCTGGGCTTTGCGGTCGGCCTCCTCCTGAGCGGCGCGTTCCGCCTCGGCTGCGGCCCGGCGCTCGGCTTCCAGGCGTGCGGCTTCTGCGGCTGCCTGGCGCTCGGCCTCCTCCTGGGCGCGACGCTGGGCCTCCTGGCGGGCTGCCTGGGCTGCGGCTAGCGCCTCCTGGGCGCTAGCCTGCTCGACCAGCGCGTCGGCGCGGTCCTGGGCCAGCTGGGCCTGGGTGTCGTCAAGCTGCTGCTTCATCTCGCGCAGCTTCGCCACGGTGTCCAGATGACGCTGCTGTATATGGGTGACGTACTGGAAGTTCACGATGAAGTCGGCGAAGTTGTCGGCGTTGAGCAGCAGCTCTATGAGGCTGGTGGACTGGTACTGCATCTTGTACAGTTCGCGCACCGCGTCGGCGCTGCGCTGCAGCTGGGTGGGAATCTGGTTGTACAGGGTGGACAGCTGCTCCTCGTTCTCGGCGATGCGCGCTTCGATTTCGGAAACCCGAGCGTTTGCCTCGTTCAGCGCGGTTCCGGTGGCCTCTATCTGGGCGGTGAGCTCGTCCATCTCGTCGGTGAGGGCGGCGGTGGGGTCGCTTCCCAGCGAGCTGGTTTCCTGGACACTGTCGTCGGCAAACGCCGCCAGGGGGAACGCCGAAGCAGCTACGAGCGCGAAGGAGAGCAGAAAGGAGAACAGAACTGCGCCTGCTTTCGCCGAGGCGTCGCCTTGGCGAGGGGACGAACCGGCCGCGAAAAGGCCGCGGCGTGCGGTATGGGTCCTGCAGTTCAGCAATCGCTCATCCTTGTTCGGGAACATGACGAACGTTCATTATACGAACAGCGCTTGTTTCGGCGAAGGCAATCCACGAAAGCAACCAGAATGCGTTGCCAGGCCGCTCGGGCGGCGAATCCGCGATAGGCGCCGGCACCGGCCTATGCGTCTTCCGTGTCGCCCCCTTCTTCCTCGACCCAGATCTTCTCCATCTGCTCGCAGGTGTTGCGGTACCACTTGATCCAGTTGGGCGGGCAGTACTTGCGGGCCAGGTAGGGGGTGATGGTGTAGCCGTAGCCTTTCGAGAGCCCCTTCACGTGGGCGTCGATGGCCTCCTCCCAGCTGCCCCAGTCGTTCTGTCCCCAGCCCCAGGCGTTGTGGTTGCGGAAGCAGTAGCGGCCCTTGGAGCTCTCCGTGTTGGAGATGGCGGGCGACCAGCGCGGGTCCACGCCGTAGTTCCAGGCGGCGGTGGCGAAGGCCTTGCCCTGTCCTGCCAGGGGGGAGCCTTCCAGATAGGCGTCGATGCGCTCGGTCCAGGTTTCGATGAAGGCGTCACGGCCCACGGACCAGTCGGCTCCGTCGCGGCCCACCACCTCGAAGGTGCCCGAGGGCTCGGGGGTGGGGTCGTCGTCGCGGGCCTGGCGGCTGGCGCGCTCGTCGATCTCCTCCTGTTCCTTGCGGGCGGCCTCAGCAGCCTCCTCGTCGTCGCCTTCCATGATGCGCTTGCGCTCCTCGGCCTCCTCGGCGGCTTTCCTGTCCGCCTCTTCGGCCAGCTCGGTGACCTCTTCGCACACCTTTTCGGCCTTCTCGTAGGCGTCGTCCTGCATCTTGCGCCGGGCTTCCTGGGCCTCCTCCAGCGCTTCTTCGGCCTCCTCGCGGGTCTTCTGCGCCGCGGCCTGCACGTCGTAGGCGGTTAGCTGCTCGTCCGCAAGCGCCGCCTGGTCCGCCTCCAAGCTCTCGCGGATGCGCTGGGCCTGCTGCTGCAGGTCTACCAGGCGGTCGATCTCGGCCTGGTTGTGGTCCTGGATGTTCTGCAGGTACTGCAGGTTCAAAAGCAGGCTGCCCAGGTTCTCGGCGTTCAGGATGAGGTCGATGACGCCCTGGCCGTCCTGCTGCATCTTGTACAGGGTGCGCACGGCTTCGGCGCAGCGTTGCCGCTGCACGGGGATGCGCTCTTCAAGGCGCGCCAGTTCCTGCTGGTTGGCGTCGATGCGCTCCTGCAGGCTGTCGATGCGCGCCTCCACGTCGGCTATGCGCACGCCGGCGTCGCTTACGGCCCCCTCGGCGCGCTCGAAGGCGTCCCAGCTCTGCTCGATGGCTATGGTGAGCGGGTCGGCGTCCTCGGGGGCGTTGGTGTCGGGGTTGCTGCCGGTATGGGGGGCGTCGGGGTCGTTCGGGTCGGCCAGGGCCATGGCGCTGTCGCCCGAGGCGCTGTCGGCTTCCGCAGCGAGCGCCCGCTCGGCCAGTAGGGACGTGCCCGGCGCAGAGCACAAGAGCAGGGCGGCCAGGGCGAAGGTAGCGGTTCGGCTTGCGCGGTGCAAGGCCGATTGCACGTTCTGGAATGCGTTTTCGCTGCTCATGTCCCTCCCCTCTGCTGTTCCGTTCGCCGCATTCGGAAAGTGCGACCCGACCTTTCCTCCCGAAAGCCCGCAGCCGGCCTTTCGGCTCTCTCGCCGCCAGGCGGGCTGGAAGAAGCGCATTATACGCTGCCGAAAGGAAAAACGCACGGCCGCCACACAAATCCTTGCTCGGGCACATCGAGGCTCGTGATAGAATCAACGATTACCGTTTTCAAGGCGGCCCCGTGTCATCGGCGGGGTGCGCCCGACACAAGGAGATGCCCATGACCAAGGGAACCTATTCGTTCACCACTCCTATTTATTATGTTAACGCGGCCCCTCACTTGGGGACGGCCTACACCACCGTCGCCGCCGACACCGTGGCCCGCTACCAGCGCATGAACGGCTACGATGTGGCCTTCGTCACCGGCATGGACGAGCACGGGCAGAAGGTGGCCGACACCGCCGCCTCCAAGGGCATGCCCCCCCAGGCTTGGTGCGATTCCATGGAGCCGGCCTTCCGCGAGGCGTGGGACATGCTGGGCATCACCTACACCGACTTCGTGCGCACCACCGAGCCGCGCCATGCCCGCACCGTTCAGAAGTTCTGGGGCGACTTGCACGACCGCGGCTACTGCTACAAGGACTCCTACGAGGGCTGGTACTGCGTCCACGAGGAAACCTACTACGCCGAAAGCGACCTGGAGAAGAATGAGGAGGGCCAGCTCGTCTGCCCCGACTGCAAGCGTCCCGTGCAGCGCATGTCCTCGGGCGAGGAGAACTGGTTCTTCCGCCTGTCCGACTTCCAGCAGCCGCTGCTTGACTTCTACGCGTCGCACCCCGACTTCATCCGTCCCGAAACGCGCCGCAACGAGATCGTGGCCTTCGTGGAAGGCGGCCTGAAGGACCTGTCCATCTCCCGCTCCACCTTCGACTGGGGCGTGCCGTTGCCCTTCGACGAGGGGCACGTGGCCTACGTGTGGGCCGACGCGCTGCTGGCCTACCTCACCGGCATCGGCTACGGCGACGACGAGAAGCGCGCCGGCGAGTTCGAAGCCCGCTGGCCCATGCAGTACCACTTCGTGGGCAAGGACATCACCCGCTTCCACTGTGTCATCTGGCCCGCCATGCTCATGGCCGCGGGGCTGCCTGTGACGCACACCGTGTTCGGCCACGGCTTCTTGCTGACCAAGGGCGAGAAGATGTCGAAGTCCAAGGGCAACGGCGTCATGCCCGCCGACCTGGTTGAGGTCTTCGGCGTGGACGCCTACCGCTACTACTTCATGACCGACGTGCAGTTCGGCCAGGACGGCAACATCTCCATGGAGCGCATGGTGCAGGTATACAACGCCGATTTGGCGAACACCTGGGGAAACCTGGTCAGCCGCGTGTTCAACATGACGAAGAAGTACTTCGACGGACGCGTGCCCGAAGCCCTCGTGAACGTGCCCGGCATGGACAATCCGCTGGCCGCGGTGGCCGCCGAGCTGTACGGCACCTACGACGAGTGCATGGCCCAGGTGGACTTCACCGGGGCCGCGGCGGCGGTGCAGAAGCTGGCCGAGGCCGCGAACCTCTACGTCGAGCAGGCGGCGCCGTGGACGTTGGCGAAGGACCCGGCCAAGGCCGACCAGCTGGCCTTCGTCATGTACAACCTGCTGGAGTCCATCCGCATCATCGCGCTGTACATGGCGCCCTTCATGCCCAACACCTCCGCCGAAGTGTGCCGTCGCCTGGGGCTGGCCGACCCTGCGCTGGTGGAGGACATCCAGGCGGCAACGGTGTGGGGCCAGCTGCCCGCCGGTAACGCCGTGGAGGTAGGGGACCCGCTGTTCCCACGCCTCGATACCGATGCCATCAGCCTGGAGGAGTAGGCCTTTCGTGGAGACAGCAGACGTGCAGGGCGCAACGAACGACGAGCCGGCCGAGCCGGTCTTCGGCGACGGGCTCTTCCGCCAGAAGCGCAAGAAGGGGAAGTACCGCGTGGTGCCGCCGCCGATTCCGGCGCTGGAAGCGCCCGTGGCCGACACCCATGCCCATGTGCAGATGCTCGCCGATCCGGCGGCCGAGCTGGCCCGGTGCGCCGTGCACGGGGTGGGCTTCGTCGCCTGCGTGGTCGATCCGTCCGAAGATGGCGACGATCGGGGCTATGGCGAGCTTGCCGGTTGGCGCGAAGGGGCAACGGCGCGGGCCGGGGCCTATGCCGATGGGGTGCGCGGGCAGATGGCGGGGGAGTGCGAGACGACCGAGGGGGGTTCGGAGCGCGATGAGGCTGCGGTTTCGGCCGTGCCGACATGCGACCTTCTGGGGCTGCGGGTGCCCGACGTGCGCTTCATCGTGGGCGTCCACCCCCATAACGCGAAGGACTACGAGGGCGCCCGCGGGCGCCTGCGGGAGCTTCTGGCCGATCCGCGGACGGCGGCGCTCGGCGAAATCGGCCTCGACTACCACTACGACCTGTCCCCCCGCGACGTTCAGCGCCAGGTGTTCCGCGACCAGATTCGGCTTGCCAAAGAGGCGGGGCTGCCCATAGCGCTGCATGTGCGCGAGGCTCACGACGACGCCTTCGCCATCCTGGGCGAGGAAGGGTTCCCGGCCGCGGGCACCCTGCTGCACTGCTTCAACCTGGACGAGGTCGAGGTGGCCCGCTGGGTGGAGGCCGGCTGCTTCGTTGCCTTCGGAGGCCCGCTTACCTTCAAGGCGGCCGACGATGTGCGCCGCGCCGCCGCCCGCGTTCCGCGAAACCGCCTGCTTACGGAAACCGACTCTCCCTACATGACGCCGGAGCCCATGCGCGGGATGCCCTGCGGACCGGCTCATACCGTCTTTACCGCAGCCTGCTTGGCGGAGGTGCTGGGATGCGCTGCCGGCGCGCAGCGGCAGCAGCTGCTCGAGCAGCTTATGGCCAATGCGCGCGGGCTGCTTGACCGGGCGCCTACCGCATGGCAGCTCGCCTATGGGAAAGGGGATGATGCCCGATGAAACGCCTGGTGATTTGCGGTTCCCCCCGTGCGGCGGGACGAAGCCGCGCCCTGGCCGAGGCCGTGGGCGAAACCTATGCCCGTGCCGGCGGCGCGGTGAACCACGTGAACCTCTCCGACGTGCGCATCGCCCCCTGCACCGGCTGCGAGCGGTGCGCCGTTTCCGAGCGCACCCCCGGCATCGACGATCTGTACTGCATCATCGCCGACGACATGATGACGGTGCGCGAACTCATGAACGCAAGCGACGAGCTGACCGTGGTGTGCCCGGTGTACTTCTCCGGGGCGCCTTCCCAGTTCAAGGCTTTTCTCGATCGTTTGCAGCCGTACTACTACAGCTCGAAGTGGCGTGCTGCGAAGAAGCGGCCGGCCCACCTGTTCGTGGTGGGGGAGGGCGGCGACCCGCACGGCTTCGCTCCGCTGGTGGGGGAGGTGCGCTCGGCTCTGTCCGTGGCGGGATTTCGGCTTGATGCCGTCCATGATTGGGTGGGCCGCGTTGAGGCCGACGGGTCGCTTGCGGGGTCCGACCGATTGCGCGAGCAGCCCGAAGCGCTTTTAGCGGAAGGGTCCGCGCCGGCGAGCGACTACCTGTTCATCGAACCCGACGGCATCCGCCCGGCTGGCGCGTTCTCGGCCTGCAAGGCGTCGCATACGCAAGCTGCCGCCTGCGTGTCGGTGCGCCCCTTGGACGATGCGGCAGCGCAGGAGGCGGACTGTGGGTAAGGCGTCCCCCTACGCAAGCCTTTCGGCCACGCGGGCCGTGCTGGACGCCCATGGGCTGCAGGCGAAGTACTCGCTTGGACAGAACTTCCTGGTCAACGACGACATCGTGCGCAAGTCGCTGGAGCTTGCCGAGGTGGGCCCCGGCGATGCGGTGCTGGAGGTGGGTCCCGGCATCGGCACGCTCACCTGCGCGCTTCTGGGTGCGGGCGCCCAGGTTGCGGCGGTGGAGCGCGACGCCGATCTGCCTCCCGTGCTGGCCGAGACGACTGCGCCGTGGGCCGAACGCTTCGCCTTGGTGCGCAAGGATGCCCTCGACCTTTCCGCAGGCGACCTAGCGCAAGCCTTCGACTCGCTCGGCGTTGCGTCCGGTCTCGGCGAGGGCGGTGCGGCGCCTTCGCGTTTTGGGGCGGCGGGGACCGAGCTGACGGCGCCCGCGGCCGAACTCCTTCCCGGCTTCAAGCTGGTTGCCAACCTCCCCTACGCCGTGGCCGCCACCCTGGTGCTCGACTACTTCCAGCGCTTTCCCACCATGACCTCGGCTACGGTCATGGTGCAGCGCGAGGTTGCCGACCGGATGATGGCGCACCCCGGCACCAAGGCCTACGGCGCGTACACGGTGAAGCTGGGCTTCTTCGCCCGTCCGGCGGGTCGTTTCCCCGTGGGGCCTGCGAACTTCTTCCCGCAGCCGCGGGTGGAAAGCGCCGTGATCAGGCTCGACCGAGTTGCGGCTCTCGGCGACGCGTGCGCGTCCGACCCTCGCGCGGGCGCCCGTACCGACGATGTGCCCGACTCCCTCGCCGCTTCGGCCGCCGACCTGTCTGCCGCCTGCCTCATGGCCGACGCCGCCTTCGCCAGCCGCCGCAAGACGCTGGCGAATTCCTGCAAGCAGTTCTTCTCGGGCCGGGGGGCGGCAGGGGCGCGCATGGCCGAGCGGCTCCCGGAGCTTTTCGCCGCGGCCGGCATCGATTCGAAGCGCCGGGGCGAGACCCTCGACCGCGCGGAGTTCATGCGCCTGGCCTGCGCTTGGCGGTCTATGTCGGACGCCGCCCGCGGATGCAAGGACGAGCCGTCGATCGAGAGCGAGGAGGGGCCGGCCGTATGAATTCGGGAAACGTCCACCATGTCGGCCAGCCTATAGTGTTCGAGGGTTACCTCGACGATTTCGACAACGGCGTGGCGGCGGTGCAGTTCAGCTTGGACGACGGGGTGTCCTGGACCGACTACGACACCTCCAATGCCGTGGCGGAAGCGGGCTTGAGCTGGCGGTTCGTCTACACCCCCGAGGAAGCGGGCTGCTATCTGCTCAAGGTGCGCGCGAAGAGCCGCTCCGGGGCGGTGTCCCCGTTGGTCTCCGGCTTCGCCTTCGAGGTGCTTCCATGACGGGCGGTTCCGACTGCGTGCGCTCCCGGCGCTGCGATTCGCTCCCGGGCCGCGAGCCGCCTGCGCTATCCGCCGGCTGCTTCTCCGCCGCCGCACCCGAGACGTTCGGCTCCTTCGGGCTTCGCGCGGTGGGGGGCGGTCCGCTTGAGGGGGCTCGCCTGTTCCGCTCGCGTCAGCTTGCCGGCATGACGGCGGCCGAAGCCGACGGGCTCGCTCACGGCCTGGGCGTTCGCGCTATCTACGACATCCGCGGCCAGCGCGAGGTGCTGGCCGCCCCCGAGCCTTACGTTGTGGGAACCAAGACCATCCAGCTGACCCCCGAGGAGGGGCAGCGTCCGAAGTCGGCGAGCCAGCGCCTGGTGGCCGGCGTGATCGGCGAGTACGGCGCTCCCGAGGAGCGCATGCGGGCGAACTACCGCCGCTACGTGCAGGAGTACCCCCTTATGGGCACCGCTTTGCGCTCCATCGCGGCCGAGGGGGTGCCGGCGCTCATCCATTGCGTGAACGGCAAGGACCGAACCGGCGTGCTGAGCGCGCTCATCATGGTGATCGGGGGCGCGCACCCCGACGACATCATGGCCGACTACCTGGCTACGAACCAGGTGAACGCAGCTCAGATAGCCGAGGAGGCCGAGCGCTTGGGAGAGGGCATGACGCCCTACGAGCGCGCCATCCTCCTGTCGTTTCTGGAAGCGCGCCCCAGCTACCTGGCCGCGTTCTTCGACGAGGTCGCCCGCCACTACGGCTCCCTGGAGCGCTACCTGGTCGAGGGGGTGCGCATCACCGCTCCCCAGCTCGCGCAGCTGCAAGAGCTCTACGGGCGATAGCCACAGAAAGGAAGCACCATGCATCGCATCCTGTTCGTCTGCCACGGCAACATCTGCCGTTCCCCCATGGCGGAGTTCGTTATGAAGGATTTGACGGTCAAGCGCGGGCTGGCCGGGGATTTCGCCATCGAATCGGCGGCGTGCCGACGCGACGAGCTGGGAAATCCCGTTCATCGCGGCACCCGGCAACGGCTGGCCCGGGAGGGCATCTCCTGCGCGGGCAAGACGGCCCGGCTGCTGCGCGCGGACGACTACGACGCCTTCGACGTCATTGCGGCCATGGACGAGGAGAACATGCGCGACATGGCCAGGCTCTTCGGCGGCGATTCGCAGGGGAAGGTGCGCAAGCTGATGTCGTTTGCGGGAAGCTCGCGCGATGTGGCCGATCCTTGGTACACGGGTGATTTCGACGCCACTTACGACGACGTGCTTGCCGGCTGCACGGCGTTGCTCGACATGCTCGAACCTGTGCGGAAATGACGAGCGGCTCTGCTGCTGCGCTACAATCTGGTGTATGAGCAACGATCGAAAACCAAACGACCGGGCGCATGGGGGCGCGTCCGCTGACAAACCGCGCGCTGCCAAGGCGCCCTCGGCCGTGTACATGCTGTTCGCCATCGTGGTGCTGGGCTCTGCGCTGGGCAATTTGTCCCAGACGGCCGTGAACGCCATGATGGCCGACATCATGGTCGGCTTCGGCGCTGGAGTGGAGGTGGGGCAGTGGCTTACCACCAGCTACATGCTGGTGCTGGGCGTCACGGTGCCGGCTTCCACGTACCTGCAGCGCCGCTTCTGCGTGCGGGTGCAGGTGCTTCTGGCCTTCGGGCTGTTCATCGCGGGAACGGCGCTCAGCCTGGCTGCGCAGGGCTTCGCGATACTTCTGGCCGGGCGCATCCTGCAGGCGGTGGCGGCGGGCATTCTGCTGCCGGTCATGCAGACCGTGGCCATGACGGGCTTCGGTCCGGGCAAGCAGGCCACGGCCATGGGCATCGCCGGGGTGGCTTTGGGTTTCGCGCCGAACATCGGGCCCACCATCGGCGGCGCCATGAGCTTCGCCTGGGGTTGGCGCAGCTTCTTCGCGCTCATGCTGGCGTTGCTGGCGGCACTGGCGCTGTGGACGCTGGTCGCCGTGCGCCGGCAGCCCTCGCCCGATTCCTCGGCTCGCCTCGACGCGGTTTCCCTGACGCAGTCGACGCTTGGTTTCGGCGGCGTGCTGCTGGGCTTCTCCAACGCCAGCAGCCTGGGGCTGGCGAGCGCGCTTGTGTGGGGGCCGATGCTGCTGGGCGTGTTGTTCCTGGTGCTGTTCGTTCGCCGCCAGCGGCGCGTGGCCGACCCGCTGGTGTCCATGGGTATTTTCCAGTGTCCGCAGTTCACCTGGGGATTTATCGCCCAGTGCCTGCTCACGGCGTCGTTCATGGGCATTACGCTGCTGGTTCCGCTGTACGTGCAGAACCTTTGCGGCGGCACGGCGCTCGACGCCGGCGTGGTGCTGCTGCCGGGCACCGTGGCCGCATTGGTGCTGAACCCCCTTGCCGGCGTGCTGACCGACCGCGCGGGCATCCGCCCGGTAGCCCTTGCAGGAGGCGTCTTGCTGTCGGCAGGAGCCGTGTCCATGGTGTTTCTTTCCGCCGATACGCCGCTCTGGCTTTCCATGGTGCTGCAGGGCGTTCGCGCCTGCGGGGTTTCCACCCTCATAGGGCCTCTGACGGCGTGGTCGCTGGCGAAGCTGCCGCGCCCGCTGGTTGCCGACGGCTCGGCGTTCTCCATCGCGGCCCGCCAGGCCACCGCATCGTTCGGCACCAGCGTCATGGTGCTGTTCGTGTCGGCGGCGGCGGTGGCGGCGATAGGGGCGGCCGCTTATGTCCTGGCCTTCGGCTTTTCGGCGGTGATGGCCCTGGCGCTGCTGGTCTGCATCGTGGCGAAAGTGCGCTGAGCCGCGTCGTCGTCGGCCATCGCGTATAATCCGTACTCCAGGGCCGCCGACGGGGCTGCCATCTCTCTTAACGAAGGGTGCGTACATGGCGTTTGTGCTGGGATGCGAGAAGCTTTCCGTGGAATTTCCCACGAGGCAGGTGCTCGCCGAGGTGTCGCTGGGCGTCAACGATGGCGACCGTATCGGCATCGTGGGCCGCAACGGCGACGGCAAGTCCACGTTGCTGTCCGCCCTGGCTGGGGTGTTGGAGCCCACGGGTGGCCGCGTGCTGCGCAAAGGCGGCACCACGGTGGGGTTGCTGGGGCAAAGCGACGGCCTGCGCGACGACGACTCGGTGGGGCGCGCCATCGTGGGCGATGCGCCCGAGTACGAATGGGCCGGCAGCGCCCGCATCCGCGATATCCTGGACGGCCTGGTCTCCGACATCCCCTGGGACGCGCCGGTGGGCACGCTTTCCGGAGGCCAGCGCCGCCGCGTGGACCTGGCGCGGCTTTTGGTGGGGGAGTGGGACGTGCTGGCGCTGGACGAGCCGACGAACCACCTGGACGTGCGCGCCATCACCTGGCTGGCGAACCACCTGAAAGGCCGCTGGCGTGCGGGCCAGGGCGTGCTGCTGGTGGTCACCCACGACCGGTGGTTCCTCGACGAGGTGTGCACCGGCATGTGGGAGGTGCACGACGGGCGCGTCGAACCCTTCGAAGGCGGCTTCTCGGCCTACATCCTGCAGCGGGTGGAGCGCGACCGGCTGGCCGCCCTGGCCGAGCAGAAACGCCAGAACGCCGTGCGCCGCGAGCTGGCGTGGCTCTCGCGGGGCGCCCGCGCCCGTTCGACGAAACCGAAGTTCCACGTGAAGGCGGCCCAGGCGCTCATCGCCGACGTGCCGCCCCTGCGAAACGAGCTGGAGCTCAAGCGCATGGCCATGGCGCGTCTGGGCAAGCAGGTGGTCGACCTGGAATCCGTGACCGTGCGCTTCCCGCCCCGCGGCGAGGGCGCGCCGGCCAAGACGGTGCTCGACGGCGTGGAATGGATCATAGGGCCGGGCGACCGCTACGGCATCGTCGGCGACAACGGTGCGGGCAAGACCACGCTGCTGAAGGTGATCGAAGGGGCACTGGCTCCCACCGCCGGGCGCGTGAAGATCGGCAAGACGGTGCGCTTCGCGGTGCTCTCGCAGCATCTGGACAGCCTCTCGCAGTTCGGCGACGACCGCGTGCGCCAGGTCATCGGCCGCTACAGCCGGCGCGTTATGCTGGACGGCAAGGAGCAGACGCCCGCGCAGTTGCTGGAGCGCCTGGGCTTTTCCAAGGCCGACCTCAACGAACCGGTGTGCGATTTGTCCGGCGGGCAGAAGCGGCGGCTCGCGCTCATGCTCATCCTGCTGGACGAGCCCAACGTGCTGGTGCTCGACGAGCCCGGCAACGACCTGGACACCGACATGCTGGCGGCGGTGGAGGACCTGCTCGACGCCTGGCCCGGCACGCTTTTGTTGGTGACCCACGACCGCTACCTCATGGAACGGGTGACCGACCACCAGTTCGCGCTGGTGAACGGCAAGATCGTGCACCTTCCCGGCGGCGTGCAGGACTATCTGGACATGACGGCCGAGCCGGGCGCGGCGCAGACGGGCGCAGGCGTCAAGGGAGCGCCGGCGGCTTCGAAGGCCGCGCGGTCGGCGACGGGCGCCGCGGCTGCCGGCTCCCAGGCGGCAGGCGATGGCGCTGGCGGCGACGGCGAGACGAAGCTTTCCGGCGGCGAGATCCGCGCGCTGCGCAAGGCCATGCAGTCTGCGGAGCGCAAGATGGAGACCCTGCGCGGGAAGATTGAGGCGGCGCAGCAGGCCATGCTGTCGGTCGACCCCACGGACTTTCAGGCCCTAGGCTCCAAACAGGCCGAAATCGACGAGCTGCAGGAAAAGCTCGAAGAGCTGGAGGCGGAATGGCTGGAAGCCGCCGAGGCCCTGGGGGAGTAGCGTTTCGGCGAGAAACTGGCGTGGCGCCTGAAAACGTTGCAAAGGACGGACAGGGCGAGGGCGCTGAGCGATTCCGCAGCGGCGGAGAGCTTCGATCAAGGCAACCGCACGAGCGAGGGCAAGCGAAGCGCCCTTGTCTCGTCTGCCCCATTACGGGCTGTAGGCCAAAAGTCTAGCGCATGAGCAGGTGGATGATCCTGTTCTTCCAGTTTGCCGGCGGCATGTTGCGCACAGGTACGTCGCACCAGGTAGGCTTCGCAAGCGTCGACTTCATGTGGGTGAAGCAGTCGAATCCCGCCTTGCCGTGGTAGGCGCCCATGCCGGAGTTGCCCAGGCCTCCGAAGCCCATGTGGTTGTTCGCCAGGTGCACCACGGTGTCGTTCACGCAGCCGCCGCCGAAGGGCAGCTCCTGAATGACCCGCTGCTGCACTTCCCGGCTCTCGCTGAACACGTAGGTGGCCAGCGGGGTGGGGAAGGTACGCACCACGGCGAAGGCATCGTCCAGGTCGCGATAGGACACGATGGGCAGCACAGGCCCGAAGATCTCCTCGCCCATGACGGCGTCGTCCAAGGTCACGCCGGTCATGACCGTGGGCTCGATGCGCAGGGTTGACTCGTCGAAGCTGCCGCCGAAGGCCACCGCCGCCCGTTCCCCGCGGTTCTCGATCAGTCCCAGCACCCGGCCGAAGTGCTTCTTGTTGATCATGTGCGGCCACCAGTCGCAGGTAAGGGCGTCGTCGGTGTAGTAGGCGGCGAAGCTGCGGCGAAGTTCGGCCACCAGGTCGTCCACCACCGACTCGTGGGCCAGGATGTAGTCGGGAGCCACGCAGGTCTGCCCGCAGTTGAGTCCCTTGCCCCAGGCGATGCGCTCGCCGGCGCGGCGCAGGTTGGCGTCAGCATGCACGATGCAGGGGCTCTTGCCGCCCAGCTCCAGCGTGATCGGCGTCAGGTCGCGGGCCGCTGCTGCCATGATGGTGCGCCCGATGCGGGGGCTGCCGGTGAAGAAGATCTTGTCCCACTTCGCTTCCAGCAGCCAGTCGTTCATAGACCTGGAACCGGGGAAGCCGCATACGAATTCATCGGGAAATGCCTGCTCAAGAATAGAAAGCATCACCTCGGAGGTATGCGCCGACTCGCGCGAGGGCTTAAGCGCCACGCAGTTGCCGGCGGCGATGGCGTCCACGATCGGCACGAGCGCCAGCTGCAGCGGGTAGTTCCACGGGCTCAGCACCAGCACCACGCCGTAGGGCTGCGGGTACACCTTCGAGCTTGCGGTGAAGTGGGCAAGCGGCGTGGGCACCCGTTTCGGCTTCGCCCAGCGGCTCAGGCGGGAAAGGCAGGTGGAGATCTCGTCGTAGACCAGCCCGAGTTCGGTGGCGTAACCTTCGAAAGCGCTTTTCCCCAGGTCGGCGGTGAGGGCTTCCAGAATCCTGTCCTCGTTGGCGCGCAGGGCGTCGCGCAGCTGCACGAGCGCCTGCTTACGGAAGGCCAGCGGGCGCGTGAGGCCCGAATCGAAGGCGGCGCGCATGCGCCGTGCCTGGTCGCGGACGGATTCAAGGCTTTCGAAAGAGCTCATGGTACCTCGATTGGTCGGAATCGGCAGGGTGCGGCTGCCATTGTAGCCATTCCCCATCAGGGCAAAGCCACAAAGCGTAAAACAGCTACGGTACGTAAGGATTACGAAGGGTACACCAGTTGGTGTAATTCCATGTCGCAGAGATGACAATCCCTGCGGTCATCTTTTGCGGAAATGCAGACGTGATAAGGTGGCGCCATCACATTTGCAAACGGTGCGACCGCCCCTTCGGAGAGGATCGGCAGATCGCACAGGACCTTTCAAGGAGATCGAACATGAGCGAGACGAACGGAATCCCCCAGAATCCCTCCCAGCAGCCCCAGGGCGGCGAGCCGGTGCAGCCCGAGGCGCGTCCCGTCGAGAGCGCGCAGATCGTCGAAAGCGTTGAGGGCGCGTCGGCGGTGGAGGTTGCCGAAGCGGTCGAAGCCGCACCTGTGGCCGAGGTAACCGAGGTCGTGGAAGCCGTCGAGGTCGTGCCGGCCGTCGAGAGCGTGCAGGTTGTCGAAGCTGCCGAGACCGTGCCTGTCGTCGAGTCCGCGGTCGCGCCGCAGCCGGTGCAGCCCGCAGCGGCGCCCGTTGCCCCTGCGGCCCCGGTGCAGCCCCAGCACCAGGCCCCTGTGGCGGCCCACCCCCAGCATGCGGCCTACGGCCAGGGTCAGACCCAGCCGCTTCACGGCAGCTACGTGACCATTCCCGCCAACCCGGCCCCCTCTTCGGCCCAGCCCCAGGCGCCCACCGGCCAGCCCTACAACTACACGACCCCGGCCGACCAGCGCGCCGCCCATCAGGCTGCTCCGGCTGCCAAGCCCGCTTCAAACAAGTCCGCAGGCAAGACCTTTGCCATGGGCTTCGCCGGCGCCGCCTTGGCGTGCTGCTTGGGACTTGGTGCCTTCGGCATCTGGGAATCCACCAACGCCCAGCCGGCCAACGCCACCCATTCCGACACCCAAAGCGGTGTGACCCTGGGCGCCACCACCGACAAGGAGATCGTGGTGGACGGCGACGACATCACCCTGCCCGAGGTGGTGGCCGACAAGTGCCTGCCCTCCGTGGTGGCCATCGACGTCTACACCGACGCGTCCGCGGCCTACGGCTACGGTTACGGCTACGGCGTGTCCCAGGACTACGGCTCCAACCTGCAGAAGTCCTCGCTCGGTAGCGGCGTGGTGCTTTCCGAGGACGGCTACATCGTTACGAACAACCACGTGGTGGAAGGTGCCGACGCGCTGAAGGTGACCATCGAGGGTCAGGAGTACGATGCCGAGATCGTGGGCACCGACCCCTCTTCCGACCTGGCCGTGATCAAGGCCAAGGACGCCTCCGGACTCACCCCCATGGAGCTGGGCGACTCCGACGACCTGATCATCGGCGAGTGGGTTATGACCCTTGGCAGCCCCTTCGGCTTCGAGCAATCGGTGGCCACGGGCATCGTGTCCGCTACCAGCCGCTCCCAGACCATGTCCGCTAGCACCGACATGTTCGGCAACGCCACCGGTGACACGACGGTGTACGCGAACCTCATCCAGACCGACGCGGCCATCAACCCGGGCAACTCCGGCGGTGCGCTGGTGAACGCCGAAGGAAAGCTCATCGGCATCAACACCCTGATCACTTCCTATTCCGGCAACTACTCCGGCGTCGGCTTCGCCATCCCGGTGAATTACGCGGTCAACATCGCCCAGCAGATCATCGACGGCAAGACCCCCAGCCATGCGCAGCTCGGCGTGTCGCTGTCCACGGTGACGCCTGAGATGGCCCAGCGCTACGGCCTGGCTTCCGAGAGCGGCGCCTACATCGCTGCGGTGAGCCCCGATTCGGCTGCCGCCGAGGCGGGCATCGAGGCCGGCGACATCGTGACCGGCTTCGATGGCAAGGCGGTGGAGTCCGCCGACGACCTGATGCTGGACGTGCGCGGCAAGAACCCCGGCGACGCGGTGACCCTCACCGTGGTGAAGCCCGACGGCTCCACCAAGGACGTGACCGCCAACCTGGGCTCCGACGAGGCCTCCCAGCTGGCTGCCCAGCAGCAGGAGCTCGAGCAGCAGCAACAGCAGCCCCAGCAGGGCCAGGGCGAGCAGTACGGCTACGGCCAGGGCGGTCGCGGCGGCCAGGGCGGCAGCATCCTGGACGAGCTGTTCGGCTCCAACCGCTAGGAAACGGTCCAAGCCCCAGTGCCCCAGGCGCTGTGCCCATAAGCAGCCTAAACGCTGCGCTCCTCGAAGAAGCGGCCCCCGATCGTCGGGGGTCGCTTCCATGTTTTAGGTCTCTCGGGATTGGTGAATCGTCACTTTTTTGGGTCGAACCGGGGAGACGGCTTCGAAAACGACGGTCTGCCAATTCTCTGGTAGCGTAACTAGCGGCCTCTGTGCGGCTGCTGCCTGCGCGCTGCTACTCTTCGCCTGCTGCAGTGGTGGTCGTGCCGTCGTCCGCTTCGCCACCGTCATCGCTGCTGGCAGGAGCCATGTCGGGGCTCCAGCCCTCTACGGGAAAGTCGCTGCCGGTGGCGTGCACCACTTCGGCGCTCTTCTGCAGCAGCCAGGTCAGGGGGTCGTCCAGCTCTCCGAAGGCGACGTGCGCCGCGGCCAGCTCGGCAGCGTAGTCCTTGAGCGCGTAGACGGCGTGCTCTTCGGCAACTGCTTCGGCGTCGTCGGTGGCTTCCTGGGGCTGCACCGTGTGGTTCACGAGCGGAATCCACCTCACGTTCTCGATGCGAACCTCGGTGCTGCCCGCGTCGCGTACGAAATCGCAGGCCAGCATGCCTTCCAGTTCGTTCAAGGGGCGCGGTTCGTCGTGGTTGCTCATGAAGTCTCCAAGGCTGTAGGCCACCAGCGTTTTGTGCCCGCTTTCCCCTTCTACCCACGCTAGCGGGCCGATGACGTGGGGATGCGACCCCAGCACCACGTCTACGTCCAGGTCGGCCAGAAGCTTCGCCAGCCGCAGCTGCTCGTCGTCGGGATCTGTCTGGTTCTCGGTGCCCCAGTGCATGGCCACCAGCACCACGTCGGCGGCTTCCTTGGCGGCGGCCACGTCGTTGGCTATGCGCTCGTCGTCGATGTAGCTCACCGCGTAGCTCGGCAGCTCCGAGCGTTCGTAGCCGTTCACGCCGTAGGTGTAGTCCAGCAACGCGAAGGTGATGCCGTTGCGCTCGATGGTGGCGATGGCGGCTGCTTCGGCTTCGGATGAGGCTGTGCCCGCGAAGGCGACCGGCTTTGCGTTCCACACTTCGCGGGAATGGTCGTTGGCGCCGAAGTAGCCCCAGTCGTAGGAATGGTTCGAAGAGGATCCTACCAGGTCGAATCCAGCGTCCACCACCGCATCGGCCATTTCGTCGGTGACGTTGAAAGAGGGCCATCCCCTAGGTCCTATGTCGTTGCCTCCCAGATGGGTCTCCTGCTTGATGTAAGCCAGGTCCGCCGCTTCCACATAGGGCTTCACCGGTTCGTAGATCGCGTGGTAGTCGTAGGTGCCGTCGCCCTCCTCGCCGGATTGGGCGTCGGCCCACCAGCCGATTTCGTCGTCGGGCAGGTTGTCGCCCACCGCTACGAAGGACACGCGGGCGGCTTCGGGGCCTTGGGCCTGGGCCACGGGGTCGGTGGCGCTATCGCCTGGCGCTTCCGAGTCGCCGGCAGCGGCCCCTATGGCCGACGCAACGGTGATTAGCGCGGCTAGCGCCGCCAGTGCCGCGACGAAGAGGATCGCCCGCTGCCGCTGGGTGACCGCAGCGTTGGCTGAAGCGGTTCCTTCCAGCCCGGTGCCATGGCGGGGCGTGGGCGTGCGACGGATGGGACCTGCCGACTTGCCTGAAGGTGTGCTCATGCGGATTCCCTCCGTCTCGCTGTTGCAACGGGGGGAGTATACCGCAACAGCCCGCCGCCCTTCGGCTTAACGGTCGTATCTGGGCTCGGTCCGGCTTGCGCGGTGCCGGAGGGCGCCCCGCGGCGAACGAGATCCGCCCCCGGTCCGACTTGCGCGCGGTACGAAAGGACGCCCTGTTGCAAGCGCCTTACCCGCGCCCGGTTTCGGGCTGCCTCTCTGTTCGGTTCTTCCCGCGCCGCATCGGTCCAAGGCGCCTTACCCGCGCCCGGTTTCGGGCTGCCTCGGTAAAACACGCGGCCCGCGCTCTTCCGTCTCTTCGGTTTGCGCATGTAACGGATGACGTTTATGGCACTCGAAACCTGCCACAACCGTCATCCGTTACACGAAATCGTACATAACCGTCGCTCGTTACAGCGTTTTCTGCCATAAACGTCATCCGTTACACGGCGATTGGCGAAGGCTTCCGCCGTACACAGCCGAGCGTGTGTCAGCGGGACGGGGATGATGGCATGGTCATGCCAAGGGGACGGGGGTGTCAGCGGGGTGTCAGCGGGACGGGGATGATGGCATGATCATGCCAAGGGGACGGGGACGACGGCATGAATTACGGTTTCTTTACTGCTGGCTGTATTACGCCGCGGCCTATTCCCGTCAGCCGCTCCAGCTGTCTGATCGAGATGCCCATTCCATGCAGCCGACTGAGGGCCCGGTTGCGCTCCGCTTTCCCCATGGCCGCTATTGCGTCTCCGAAGGATGCGCCAAACGCCTTGCTCGCGATGGCCTTCGCTTCGGCATCGGACACATGGGGCCGATGCGGCGTTCCGTCCAGTATCTCGATGGCATCGCTGCCTATCTCGTGGTATGTCTCGAACTGCTCTCGACCCCCGAAGACGTCCAAGGCGAATTCGGTGTCGCAGATTCCCTCGTTGCCTGCGTATTGGCGATAGCTGCTCCACGGGTAGTCGCGAAAATCATCCTCCCTGTCCCGCGGGTTTAGGTGGATGTACCTGACGGCTCCGAGAAAATGCTCGTTGCTTTCGACGGGAGTGCTAGAGAAGCGCCCTTGCACCACTGGCCCCACATGGCCGTGGCGGCCGTTGTAGTGGTGCGCGAGCGAGGTGTTGATTCTCCTCATCAAGCGGGAGATGTCGTCCAGTTCGCCCCTTAGAAGCAGATGGTAGTGATTGTCCATGAGGCACCAGGCAAAAAGGTCGACCCGGTGCTCTCTGCGCGCATTGTCGAGCTTGCGCACGAAGCGCGCCTTATCCTCATCGTCTTCGAACATCGTTCGGCGTCCCGCTCCTCGCGCGGTCACATGGTAGATATTGGATGCGGACCGCTGTCGTGCTGTTCGGGGCATGGGGACTCCTGTCGTCTGAGGGCGGTTGGTCCCATTATGTCACCAATCGCCCTCTCTGATGCGTTCGAGCGGACAAACGCTTTCGCAGCATGCCATCATCCCCGTCCCCCCGGCATGGTCCCCCCGGCATGGTCCCCCGGCATGGGCTATGCCATCATCCCCGTCCCCCTGGCATGGGTTCATCATGCCATCATCCCCGTCCACCTGGCATGCCTCATGCCATCATCCCCGTCCCCCTGGCATGGGCTAGAGTTTGGTCCCGTGGGTTTCTTGGGCGTGGTCATCTGCGGCGTTTGCGGGGGAGGGGGTAGCTGCTAGACTGGAAGGCACGTGTTTTCGGCACGGTGATTTGAAGACAACGTGGGGCTTTTCCCTTAAGATGTTGATAAATCAACAAGTTGCGGTAGGCTTGTATCTGCAAACCGACAAGGAGGAGCGTTGGACATTCGGCTGGAACCCTCGGAGCTGACCGAGCGATTCGAAGCGTTCGTTCTGATGATCTTGCAGTTGAACCGCGCGGTCACCAAGATCAAGGAACTGGAGATGAATCGCTTGGGTCTGCGGGGCGCCCATGCGAACTGCCTGTTCTTCCTGGGGGAGTACAGCGAGGGCCTTACCATCGGCCAGCTCGCCGAGGCCTGCTGCGAGGACAAGGCGGCCGTCTCCCGCTCCGTCGCGCAGCTGGTGGAGAAGGGTCTGGCCCAAAACGACGCCCCCGAAGGCAGCCGCGGCTATCGCAGCCCGTACCGTCTGACGGCCCGCGGCCAGGTGGTGGCCTCCCAGATGTACGACCGGGTGGAGAAGGTAGTCAGCGTGGGCGGATCCGGCCTGACCGACCAGCAGCGCCGCAGCCTCTACGAGTCGCTGCGCACGGTGCTGGGCAACCTGGACGAGTACTACCGGGAAGAGCCCCGCTAGGACCTGGCGTTCGGTCGTGCCTTCAAGGCCCGCGTGTCGGTTCGCCGCAAGGGCGTTTCGCGCGGCGGCCCCCTAGGGTTTGCGAGAAGACGGGCGCTCCCTGCCGCGTCTTCGGCACGCCGCGGCCCGATTGCGCGCTGCAGCGTCGCCGCCTATCGTTTGCAATCGAGAGAGGACCCTTCCATGGCGCGTATCCGCATCGTGACCGATTCGGCGTCGGACATTCCGTCCGGCATGTACCCGGGCGTGACTGTTGTTCCGCTAGCCGTGACCTTCGGCGACGAAACCTACCTTGACGGCGTCACGCTCACCCACCAGCAGTTCTACGACAAGCTCATCGAATCCGACGAGCTGCCCACCACCTCCATGGTGTCGCCCGGGGAGTTCTCCCAGGTGTTCGCCGAGGCAGCGGAGGCGGGCGAGGACGTGGTGGCCGTGGTGCTGTCCTCGAAGCTGTCGGGCACCTACGAAAGCGCGCTTCTGGCCGCCCGGCAGTTTCCCGGGCGCGTGCACGTGGCCGACACCATGAACGCCACACTGGGCGAGCGCATCCAGGTGGAATACGCCCTGCGGCTGCGCGACGAGGGGTTGGACGCGGCTTCCATCGCCCGTCAGGTGGAGGGCATGCGCGACCGCGTGCGCACCATCGGCGTCCTGGATACCCTGGAATACCTGCGCAAGGGCGGCCGCATCTCGGGGGCGACGGCGGCCGTGGGCGAGGTGCTGTCCATCAAGCCGGTGGTGTGGGTCGACGGCGGCGAAGTGAAGCAGCTGGGCCGGGCGCGCGGCTCGAAGAACGGCAACAACTACCTTATGAAGGCGTGCAAGGAGACCGGGGTCGATTTCGCGATGCCCCATTGCCTGGGCTATACCGGTTTGGACGACAAGCTGCTGGTCAAGTACATGAACGACAGCGCCCCGTTGTGGAAGCCCCATGTGGATGAGCTGCCCGTCGGCTCTATCGGCGCCACCATCGGCACCCACGTGGGCCCGGGCGCCATCGCCGTGGCCTTCTACGCCCGCTAGTGCGAGGGGAGGCGTGCCATGCGTGCCGGGGGAGAGGGCGCGCCATGCGTGTCGCCGCATCCCCTGGCGCACCTGGCGCTCGGTTCAGCCCCCCGGTTTCGGTGCGTGCTCATGCTGCGGTTCCCCTTGCATCCTTGGGCCTTGGCGGATAGAATGCGTTATTAAACAATGTGTTGAATAATGCCCATTCTGTTCAGGAGGATGCTTGAGCCAGACGACTTGCACCGAGGCCGAGCCCGCGCGCGGCGCGGCGCCCGTGGACCGTCGGGTGGCGAAGACCCGTCGCGCCCTGCGCCAGGCGCTCATCGAGCTGACCGAAGAGCGGGGACTGGACGCCCTTGGCGTAGGGGACATCTGCGAGCGGGCCGACATAAACCGCGGCACGTTCTATAACCATTTCGCCGACAAAGAATCCCTGGTCATCGCTTTGGAGGACGAGCTTTTGGCCCAGCTGGAGCTCTTCCGCGCTCGCATCGCCGAGCTGGATGCGCTGGGATTCGCGAAGCTGAGGCTGACCAAGCGCCCGCTGCCGGTGCTGGTCGACCTGTTCGACACGCTGCGCGATCAGGGCGACTTCCTGCACGCTATGCTGGGGCCCCGCGGCGATGCCAGCTTCGGCCCGCGCCTGCGCGACTGCGTGTGCACCGACCTCGTCTATTCCGTGCTCCACGAACGCTACCGCGCCTCGGCAGACCCGTTCGTGGGCTACTACGTGTCGTTCTACGCCGCTGCCTACCTGGGCGTCATCATGCGCTGGGTGGAGACGGGCATGACCGAATCGTCCGAGACCATGGCCCGTATCGCCATGAGGCTCTTCTTCATCAAACCCGGCGAGACCATCGTTCTGTAAACGGAGGTAACAGTGGACGCAGCATCGAACAACCGACTTTCCCTGGGCATCGACGTGGGCTCCACCACGGTGAAGGTGGCCGTGCTCGACGAGCGCAACGAGGTGCGCTACGCGGTGTACCGGCGCCACCATGCCGACGTGCGCGCCACCATCGTGGAGGTGCTGGAGGAGGCAGCCGCCGCCGGCGACCCCGTTACCGGCGAGCGCCTAGGTGAAGTGCCCATGACCATCGCCATCACCGGCTCGGGCGGCCTGCTTCTGGCCCAATGGCTGGGGGTTTCCTTCGTGCAGGAGGTCATCGCCAGCAAGACGGCCGTGGAGGCCTTCATCCCCCGGACCGACGTGGCCATCGAGCTGGGCGGTGAGGACGCAAAGATCATCTACTTCGACCAGGGCATAGAACAGCGCATGAACGGCACCTGCGCCGGCGGCACGGGCGCCTTCATCGACCAGATGGCAAGCCTGCTCAACACCGACGCGGGCGGTCTGAACCAGCTGGCGGAAAGCCACAGCACGATCTATCCCATCGCCAGCCGCTGCGGCGTGTTCGCCAAGACCGACGTGCAGCCGCTGCTCAACGAGGGCGCCCGCCGCGAGGACATCGCCGCCTCCATCTTCCAGTCCGTGGTCACCCAGACCATCTCGGGCCTGGCCTGCGGGCGGCCCATCCGCGGCAACGTGGCGTTCCTGGGCGGCCCTCTGCAGTACCTGCCCGAGCTGCGCAAGCGCTTCTACGAGACGCTGAACCTGGAGGACGACGCCATCATCGTGCCCGAGAACGCCCACCTGTTCGTGGCCAGCGGCTGCGCTTTGGCGGGCCGGGCGGAGGGAGCCGCCCCCGAGCGGCTGGACGAGGTGTTGGTGCGCCTGCGCAACCTGGGCGACATCCAGGGAAGCGAAGTGGTGCGCATGGCCCCGCTGTTCGCCACCGACGCCGAGTACGCGGCTTTCAAGGAGCGCCACGACGCCGAACGGGTGCGCCGGGGCAGCCTGGCCGACTACCGCGGCGAGGCCTACCTGGGCATCGACGCCGGTTCCACCACGTTCAAGGCGGCGCTGGTGGGACGCGACGGCGAGCTTCTGTGGTCCACCTACGCGTCGAACAAAGGCGACGTGCTGGGGTGCGCCAAGGCGGCCGTGGCCGAGCTCTACGCCGCGTTGCCCACTGATCAGCAGACCGAAGAGCCGCTGGTCAGTCTGGGGCATGCCACGGTGACCGGCTACGGCGAGGGACTTCTGCTGGAGGCGCTGCAGGTGGATTCCGGCGAGATCGAGACCGTGGCTCACCTGCGCGGCGCCCAGGAGATGCTGCCCGGCGTGGAGTTCATCCTGGACATCGGCGGCCAGGACATGAAGTGCCTGCGCGTGAAGGACGGCGTCATCGACCACATCATGCTCAACGAAGCCTGCTCGTCGGGCTGCGGCAGCTTCATCGAGAGCTTCGCCAGCGGCCTTGGGCTTGACGTGTCGGAGTTCGCCCGCACGGCCATCCAGGCGGAAAACCCCGTCGATCTGGGCAGTCGCTGCACCGTGTTCATGAACAGCCGCGTGAAGCAGGCCCAGAAGGAAGGCGCCACGGTGGGTGACATCGCCGCGGGCCTGGCCATCTCGGTCATCAAGAACGCCCTGTTCAAGGTTATCAAGATCCGCGACCCCCACGACGTGGGCACAAAGGTCATCGTCCAGGGCGGCACCTTCCTCAACGACGCTGTGCTGCGGGCCTTCGAGCAGCTCTCCGAGGTGAGCGCCGTGCGCCCCGACATCGCCGGCAACATGGGGGCCTACGGCGCCGCGCTGCTGGCCCGCGACAGGGCGGCTTCGAGCGGGCACCGCTCGCGGCTGCTCACTTTGGACCAGATCCAAGAGCTCGCGCCCACGCACCGCACCGTGCGCTGCAAGGGCTGCTCGAACAGCTGCCTGCTCACCGTGAACGACTTCGGCGTAGACGAGGCCACGGGCAAGCACCGCCGCTTTATCACCGGCAACCGCTGCGAGAAGGGGGAGAGCCTGGGGGCGTCCAGCCGCGCCTCCGAGGTGCCCAACCTCTTCGAGTACAAGGCGCAGCGCACCTTCGGCTACACGCCGCTTGCCGCCGAGGACGCCCCCCGCGGCACCGTGGGCATCCCGCGGGCGCTCAACATGTACGAGAACTATCCCTTCTGGTTCACCTTCTTCACGAAGCTGGGCTACCGCGTGGTACTGTCCGACCCGTCCACGAAGAAGACCTACGAGGCGGGCATCGAGTCCATGCCTTCGGAAAGCGTGTGCTACCCGGCGAAGCTCTCCCACGGTCACATCATGAACCTGCTGGAGAAGGCCCCCGACTTCATCTGGATGCCCTGCGCGAAGTGGGAGCGCCAGGAGGACGAGACGGCCGGCAACCATTTCAACTGCCCCATCGTGGCAAGCTACCCCGAGGCGCTGCGCCTGAACATCGACGAGCTGCGCGATTCGCAGACCGCCTTTGTGAGTCCCTGGATCCCCTACGACGACAAGGAGAAGCTGAAGCGCCGTCTGTTCGAAGAGCTGGGCGGCAACTTCGCAGCCCAGGCCAACGGGCACGGGCCCAAGCTCACCCAGGCCGAGATCAACGCTGCAGTGGACGCCGCTTGGGAGGAGGACGAGGCCTTCAAGCGCGACATCCGCACCAAGGGCGTGGAGACCCTGGCGTGGATGGAGCGCACGGGCACCCACGGCATCGTGCTGGCGGGGCGTCCCTACCATCAGGACCCCGAGATCAACCACGCCATCCCCGAGCTGCTCACCGGCTTCGGGCTGGCGGTGCTCACCGAGGACTCCGTCGCGCACCTGGGCCAGCTTGAGCGCCCTATCCGCGTGGTGGACCAGTGGATGTACCACACGCGCCTCTACGCCGCGGCAAAGGTGGTCACCCAGCGCCGCGACCTGGACCTCATCCAGCTGAACTCCTTCGGCTGCGGACTCGATGCGCTCACCACCGACCAGGTGCAGGAGGTGCTGGAAGCGGCCGGCAAGGTGTACACGGTGCTCAAGATCGACGAGGTGTCGAACCTGGGGGCCGCCCGCATCCGCGTACGCAGCCTGCTGGCGGCTCTGAAGGACCAGGCCGACCGCGAGGCCGAGGCGCAAAGCGACGCTGCCGCCGAGAAGCGCGGCTGCCCTGCGGCCTGCATCAGCCTGGACAATCTGGACAAGCTGGTGCCCGAATCGTTCTCCCAGAAGGCCGACGGCGTGGTGGCAGCGGCCGAGGTTGAGCAGCGCGAGGGCGTATCCACGGAGTTCGCGCGCCCGCAGTTCACCGAGCGCATGCGCGAGGAGGGTTGGACGGTGCTGGCGCCGCAGATGGCCCCTTACCACTTCGAGCTGCTGGTGCCCATCTTCCACCGCTTCGGCTACAACGTGGATTTGCTGCCCTCGGTGGACCATGGCGCGGTGGATGCGGGCCTGAAGTACGTCAACAACGACATCTGCTATCCGTCTGTGCTGGTCACGGGACAGATTATGGAAGCCGTGCTGTCGGGCAAGTACGACACCGACAAGCTGGCGGTGCTTATCACCCAGACCGGTGGCGGCTGCCGCGCCACCAACTACATCTCGCTCATCCGCAAGGCGCTCAAGGCGGCCGGCCTTGCTCATATCCCGGTGATTGCTCTGTCGTTCAAGGACCTGGGCGAGGAGAACCCCGGCTTCAAGATCACGCCGAAGATGCTCTACCAGGCCCTGTTCGCCCTGCAGTACGGCGACCTGCTCATGATGTGTTTGTACCGCACGCGCCCCTACGAGGTGGAGACGGGCAGCGCCAACCGCCTGTTCGACTACTGGATGGCCCAGTGCAAGGACCAGCTGTCCCGCGGCATCGGCATGGGCGAGTTCAAGCGCACGGTGAACCGCATCGTCGGGGACTTCGACACGCTGCCGCTTGCGGGCGAGGGCACCAAGCCGCGCGTGGGCGTGGTGGGCGAGATCCTGGTGAAGTTCCATCCCACGGCCAACAACCAGATCGTGGACGTCATCGAGCGCGAGGGCTGCGAGGCCGTGGTGCCGGGGCTCATCGAGTTCTTCCTGTTCGGCATCGCCGGCGGCATCTTCCAGCGGCCCATCGGCAAGACGGCGAAGAGCGCGCTTGGCAGCCGTGCGGGGCTTGCGGCCATCAAGCAGCTGCGTAAGCCCGTGACCGATGCCCTGGCCCGGTCGGCGCGCTTCCATCCGCCGGCCAACATCTACGAGATCGCCGAGTACGCCGAGTCGGTGCTGTCGCTGTGCAACTCCATGGGCGAGGGATGGCTGCTCACGGGCGAGATGGTGGAGCTCATCCGCTCCGGCTGCCCCAACGTGGTGTGCACCCAGCCCTTCGCCTGCCTGCCGAACCACGTGGTGGGCAAGGCCACCATCAAGGAGCTGCGCCGCCAGTACCCCGAAAGCAACATCGTGGCAGTGGACTACGACCCCGGCGCCTCCGAGGTCAACCAGCTCAACCGCATCAAGCTCATGATCTCGGTGGCCAAGGCCAACCTTGCCGAAAGCGAGCAGAAAGCCCGCGCCGAGCGAAACGCCTTCGTAGTCGAGAGCGCATCGGGCGCCAAGGCGCCCTGCGAGGAAGCGGGTCAGCTGGAAGTGGAGGTAAAGCGCGGCTAGCTCTGTCGCGCGGCCCCTCCCGACTCGCCCCGCTCCGCCCCGGCCCGCCCTCCGGCCGGAAGCCAGCAGAATCGGCATGTTCGTGCGAAAAAATGCATGAACATGCCGATTCTGTATGATTGGGGCGGGGCTCCTCATGCGCGGTCGCATGACCGTGCGGCTGCGACCGCGA
Source organism: Adlercreutzia aquisgranensis (assembly GCF_943193145.1). Taxonomy (NCBI): domain Bacteria; kingdom Bacillati; phylum Actinomycetota; class Coriobacteriia; order Eggerthellales; family Eggerthellaceae; genus Adlercreutzia; species Adlercreutzia aquisgranensis. Next base: position 153,192 of record NZ_CALPDA010000003.1, read on the forward strand.
CCGTGACCGCGTGGCCGTGCGTTTTGGGGCGGCTTGCGGTCCGCGCTGTTGAGCCGGAGGGCGCGGCGTGTGCTTGGGGCGAGACATGCGTTCCAAATGGGAAACAGATGGGCGGTCGGAAGGCCCCTCGCGGGCGGAAGGCGCCATACTCTAGCGTGAGCGCTTCCGCCGCTGGCCTTGCTGGCGAGACGTCAAAGCTGGCGGCCGCTCATCTGCGCACGAGGAAAGGAAGCCCCATGAGCAACTGCCTGGTAGCCCAATCCGGCGGCCCCACCGCCGTCATCAACGACAGCCTGGCCGGCGTCATCCGCGCCAACCAGCTGAACCCCCTCTACGAGCGCGTCTACGGCGGCCTCTACGGCATCGAGGGCGTCCTGGCCGACAAGCTCTACGACTTGACCGACCTGCCCACCCACGAGATCGACGTGCTCAAGCAGACGCCCTCTTCGGCGCTGGGCACCTGCCGCTACAAGCTCAAGCGCGGCAACGACGCCGACTTCCGCAAGCTCATCGACATCATGGACGCTCACGACATATCCACCCTGTTCTACATCGGCGGCAACGACTCCATGGACACGGTGGACGCGCTGACGCAGTGGGCCACGGACAATGCGCCGGGCAAACGCTTCATCGGCATTCCGAAAACCGTGGACAACGACCTGGTGCCTGTGGACCACTGCCCCGGTTTTCCCAGCGCGGCGAAGCTGGCGAACCTGGTGACCCACGCCACGCGGCTGGACTACGACGCTTACGACCGTCCCGAGGTGTTCGTGCTGGAGACCATGGGCCGCGATGCCGGCTGGCTGGCCGCCAGCTGCTGCATCACCGGGGACGTGGATTTGTTGCTACTCCCCGAGGTGGCCTTCGACTACGACGCGTTCATGGCCCAGGTGGCACGCAAGATGGAGCTTACCGGCGAGTGCTACATCGTGGTTTCCGAGGGCGCCCGTTACGCCGACGGGCGCTACCTGTCTGCCGGCGAGGCCGCCAACGACGGATTCGCCCACGCGGTGCTGGGGGGCGCGGCCCAAACGCTCAAGCAGATGATCGTGGATGCCGGCATTGCCCCGCGCGGCGTGGTGCAGGACCTTTCGCGCGTGGCCCGTTCCAGCAACTTCGCCCAGTCGGCGGTGGATGTGCGTGAGGCCTACGAGCTGGGGGTGAGCGCCCACATGCGCAGCGCCGACCCGGCGTTTCGGGGCCAGGTGGTGGGTATCCGCCGCAACGCGCAGGCGTGGAAGGAGGAGGGCCGCTACGTCGCCGAGTTCTTCGCGGGGCCGGCAAGCGAGTTCGCCAACTACGTGAAGACCTTCCCCCTGGATTGGATTCTGCCGAACTACCAGGGCATCACCTTGGAGGCCATCGAGTTTCTGCGGCCGCTCATCGCCGGCGAGCCGAAGCTTCTGTACAAGGACGGCATGCCCGAGACCATCGTGCCTTTCAACCGCCGCTGAGTTTGCGCGTTGCTTCCGCGCTCGCGCTGCTCTGCGCATTTGCCCGCATTTTCCGAAAGCCCCGTCGCGCCCCCTCAAAGCTGCGGCGGGGCTTTCGCACCCTGACGCTTCAAATCAAAGCCTCTTTCACGAAAAGCAATCGGTTCAACAGGGGTTTCCTGCAAGGCGTCCGGCTTGCGCCCTCGGCGTTCGTTGGCTAAAAAGCGAAGTTGGGCATCCCGCCATCCCATGCGTGGCGCCTTCGGGTAGAATGGTGTTTCGACGGGCGGGCGCGAGGGCGTTGCGAGCCGTCTCGGTATATGTCCGACGTGCTCGAAAGGAGCGTCCATGTTCATCGTCCCTCTGGTTATTCTCATTGTCTGCGCGGCCGCCGTGCTGTCCACCATCTACATCGTGCCGCAGCAGAAGGCCTACGTCATCGAGCGTCTGGGCAAGTACAACCGCATCTCGCATCCGGGCCTGCACGTGCGCATTCCCGTGATCGAGAAGATCGTCGGCAAGATCGATCTGCGCACGAACCAGTCGGTGCTGGCCATCGACGCGAAGACCCAGGACAACGTCACCATCACCATGCAGGTGGCCGTGCAGTATCACGTGGACGGAACCGGTGCTGGCTACCATCTGCAGGCTGCCGCTTCCGCCCCGCAAGGCACCCCCATGGCCCCCGGCGCTCCCGTTCCCGGCGCCGCACCCCAGGTCCCCGGCGTGCCCCAGGTGAGCGTCCAGGCGCGCAATGCGGGCATCTACAACGCCTTCTACATCCTGTCGAACCCGGTGGAGCAGATGAAGGCCTACGTGGCCGACGCCCTGCGCTCGTCCATTCCTCGCTACACCATCGACGAGGTCTACGACCGTAAGGACGACATCGCCAACGACGTGCAGCATATCATCGCCGCCACCATGATCGGCTACGGCTACGTGGTGGTGAGCACGCTCATCGTCAACATCGAGCTGCCGCGCGACGTGGAAGCGGCCATGAACGAGATCAACACTGCCCAGCGCAAGCAGGTGGCGGCCCAGGCGCTGGCCGAGGCCGAGCGCATCAAGGTGGTCACCGAGGCGAAGGCCCAGGCCGAAGCGGCGGAGCAGGCCGGTATCGGCATCGCGAACCAGCGCAAGGCCATCGCCGTGGGCATCAACGAGTCCATCCGCGAGATTCGCGAGTCCGGCATGACCGATCACGAGGCCAACCTGCTGTTCATGTTCACTCAGTGGACCGACATGATGACCCAGTTCGGCCAGAACCCCAGCTCGTCCACCGTGGTGCTGCCCGCCGACTTCCGCGAGACCTCCAGCATGTTCGAGCAGATGCTGGTAGCCAACGAAGCCGAGGACGCGCAGAGGTAGCCCGCCCCCGTCGAGAACCCGCAGCGCTTGAGAGCCGGCAGCCGCGACCCTCGAGCGCTGCGGGTTCTCGCACCGCGCAAGCCCCCTGGCGAAGGGGGCTTTCTTGTCGCGCAGGTTCTCCGGCGCCGCGTGCTTTCGCTCCACGCAGGCTTTCCGGCGGCCAGGGCCTCCGGTGGCGCGGCTGTCGACTTTGGGCGAGGCAATCTATTGAAAATCGGATTATTTGGCAAGCACAATAGCTAAAAAACACGGCTATCATCAGGAGACTCTTGCATATTGCCTGATGAGAAGCTTGTCCAAAAAATCCGATTTTCAATATCAGCCCAGCGCGAGAGATGGAAAAGGCGCACGGGGGCACGAGAGCACGGGCGCACGAGAGCGCGGGCGCACGAGAGGCGCGAGAGGGCGAGGGGTGCAAAAGGGACGAGGGCGCAAGGGGGCGCAAGGGGCGGGAAAGGCACTGGGGGCGGCCGTCGAACGCGCAAAGCCTTAGCTGCCGGCTAATGCGCGTTTCGGCGCAGCGGTCTAGAATGGCAGCAGCTTCGAGACGGATATGTCCAAGGCCTCGGCTATGCGGGCGAGGTCGTCGATGCCGACGCCCACTCGGCCCGATTCGATGCGCCAGATATGGGACTTGCTGCTGCCGATCATGTGCGCAAGGGTCTGCTGGGACAGCCGCTGTTCCAGTCTGCGCTCGCGCACTGCGGCGCCCAAGGCGATTCGCTTCTCCTCTGTATTCACGCCTGAATCCTATGTGCTATAGTTTCGCCAATGATTTCAAATATGAAGTCAAATGTCTTGTTGGATACAGGAGATGGTTGTCGTGGGCGAAGAAGTAATTTCTCCTAGGGGTTCTGGTTTTCTCGGCTGCGCGGTAGGGAACGAAGAAGCATATTTGGCGTTGACGGATATTTACGTTGAGCCGAGCAAGGCAACTCGCCTCCCGTTTAGCGTTATCCCCTCTCTTGGGGTGGGGCTCGCTTCTCTGCTGCCTGCGTTCCATTCTGCGTCAACGGCGGCTGGCTTTCCCTCTCTATTCGTGGCAACCGACAAGCTCGGTCGCCCCCTCGATCCGTCTAGGCTTCAATCGTTCAAAGATGGCTCAGGGCTCATGGGTTCGTTTCGCGATGCCGCGACAGGATTCGGTCAAGCTCGTTTTCACGCCGTTGACGGTGGGGCTGCTCAGACTGTCGCGGTTGTTCCTTACGACCCAACGATGCTCCTCGTGGCGGCTGTTCTCGTTCAGGTCAACCAAAAGCTCGATTCGATTCAAAGCGCCGTTGACGAGATGTTCGAGCATATGCGCGACAGGGACAAGGCTCAGTTGCGCGGAAACGTCATTGCCCTACAAGGGTATTTAAGCGAGTATGGCTTTAACTGGGATAACGATATTTGGCTGTCTAACTCGCACAAAGAGGCGATGGAGATCAAGCGAGAGTCCGAGCAGGCTGTTGTCCATTTGCGCTCCCAGATTAGAAGGAAGCTACATGGCAAACGCTCAGTTGAAGGTCGGGTGGCTGTTAAGGGCCGGCTCGAAGAAGTGCTCGATCGCCTGAAGGAGTACCAGCTGGCAGTCTATGCCTATGCCTTTTCGTCTTTCCTTGAGCCGTTGCTGAGTGGCAATTGCGATGAGGCATACCTGTCTTCTATCATTGAAAGAATAAGAGACCAGGGAAACGGGTACCGCGAGCTATACACTGAGTGCTATAACGCTATAGAGTTGTCCGCCGGCAGATCGGTTGACACTGCCGTGCTTGGAGGGTTTGGCGCCGTACTTGGTGGGTTTGGCGACCTGGTTGAGCGCACGCCTGTAGGGGATTTGACTTCTCTGGATGAGGCTATTTCGGGCGCTGGTGAGCGCGTTCAAAGGTTCAACGACGGTCTCTCGTCCGGCCTTATCGAAAAGCTCCATCAGGCGAAGGCTCCTGACTTGCTTCCTTTTATTAAGACGCTCTGCGCAATATCTCGCTTCTGTAATCATCCCTACCAGGTTGCCGTAGACGCGGATGCTCTCTACTTTCTGCCCGAGGGCGAAACCCTCGCAAACGCTTCCAGTTCGTGATTTCGTTCTGAGCTGCCACGCTTTTCACGGCGCTTTCGCAGGGTTGCGCTATACTCGGGCGCCTAGGTGCGCCGAACCTGCCTTGTGCGGCGGGCGGCGAACGCGATCGCTTCGAGAGAGAGACCTGTTTATGGAAGCTGCTGCCGTTGTTTTGGCTGCGGGCGCCGGAACCCGCATGAAGTCCAAGAAGCCGAAGGTCGCCCACGAAATTCTGGGCAAGCCGCTGGTCCGTTGGGTGGTTGACAGCGCTCGGGCCGCGGGCGTCGATCGTGTGGTGTCCGTGGTCGGCCACGAGCGCGAGCAGGTGATTCCCCTGGTGGAAGCCGATACCGAAGTGGTCGTGCAGCCCGAGCGCAAGGGCACGGCCGACGCCGTGGCCGTGTGCGCCGACGCCCTGGCCGACTTCGACGGGTCGCTGCTGGTGCTCTCGGGCGATTGCCCGCTCATCACCGCCGACACCTTGGGCCGTCTGGTGCGGGCGCGCGAAGAGGCCGACGCTGCCGTGGTGGTGCTCACCATGCAGCCCGCCAATCCCTTCGGTTACGGGCGCATCATCCGCGACGAGGCCGGGGACGTGGCCCGCATCGTGGAGCAGAAGGACGCCACGCCCGAAGAGGCTGCAGTGGGGGAGTGCAACTCCGGTTTCTACTGCTTCGACGCGAAAGCGCTCTTCGACGCCCTGAAGCGCGTGGGCAACGACAACGCCCAGGGCGAGTACTACCTGACCGATGTGCTGGAGATCTGCCGAAGCGATGGCCGGCGCGTACTGGGGCTTCTGTGCGAGGACGACGCCGAATGCCTGGGCGTGAACTCCCGGGTGCAGCTGGCCGAGGCGTCGAAGCTGCTGCAGCGTCGCATCAACCGCGCGCACATGGACGCCGGCGTGACCATGCTCGACCCCGACCTGGTGTGGATCGGCCCCGACGTGGTCATCGAACCCGACGTTGAGCTGCTGCAGAACGTGACGCTCATGGGCGCGACCCGCATCGGCGAGGACAGCGTCATCGGTCCCGACAGCCGTCTGACCGACACCGTGGTGGGCCGTGGCTGCACCATCGACGAGACTGTGGCCGAGCAGGCGATCGTGGACGACGGCGCCACCTGCGGCCCGCGCGCCTACCTGCGCCCCGGCGCGCACCTATGCGAGGGAGCCAAGGCCGGCACCCACGTGGAGATCAAGAAGTCCACCATCGGGCGTGGCAGCAAGGTGCCGCATCTGTCCTACATCGGCGACACCACCATGGGCGAGGGCGTCAACATCGGCGCCGGCTCCATCACCTGCAACTACGACGGCAAGAAAAAGTGGCCCACGGTCATCGGCGACAACGTGTTCGTGGGCAGCGACACCATGATGGTGGCGCCCGTGACTATCGGCGACGGGGCCATCATCGGCGCCGGCTCCTGCATCACCCGCGACGTGTCCGCCGACGCTTTGGCCCTCACGCGCCCGAAGCAGCAGGAAGTGGAGGGCTGGGCCGCCGAGAAGCGCCGCCGCCAGGCCCAGGAGTAGCATCCGGCCGCAAGCGGGAAGTGCAGCAGTCAAGCGCCGCAGCCAAGAGAAAGGCTGCGGCGCTTTTGGCTTGCCGGGTTTCGCGGCACGAGGGTCGGGCTCGATGGCGGAGGGAATGCAGGCTGCCCGCGCTGGCTGCAGGCGGCAGGGTGCGTCGAACGCTTAGTTAGCTGGTGCCGCCCTTCGACACCGTCATCCCCCGAAAGCTCGGTAGCTGGGCCACTACCACGCCCAGCAGGATGACTGCTACCCCCGCCAGCTGCAGCGGGGTCACCGCCTCGTGCAGCACCAGCACCGCGCAGGCGATGGATATGGGCAGCTCGGAAGAGGCCATGATGGTGGAAAGCCCCGGGCTGATACGGGCGCAGCCGATGCCGAAGAGCATCATCGGCAGCACGAAGGACAGCGGCCCCAGCACTAGCCCGTAGCTCCACAGGCCGCTGGTCAGGGCGCCGCTTGCGAAGTAGTCGGGGCATACGGCCAGTCCTGCGGCGAAATATCCCACCGATGCCCAGAGCCCTCGCTGCTGTACGGGGGCATCGGTGACCACGCGTCCGGACAGGAACATGAAGCTGGCGCAGCACACGGCCGCCGCCAGCCCGCACAGGATGCCCAGGGGGTTGAGCGCTTCCAGCGTGCCCTCCGCAAGGCCGCTTGCGAGCACGGTGCCGCCCAGGATGACCGCCACCGAAACTAGCGACGCACCATGGGGCCGCTTGCGGGTGCAGGCCACTTCGAACACCAGGCCCATCCAGGTGAACTGGAACAACAGCGCGATGGCCACGCTTGCGGGCAGCATTGACAGCGACAGATAGTAGAACGTGGTGGTGCCTGCGCTCACCAGGCCCATGGCCCCCAGCTGCAGCCGCTCCTTCCACGACAGCCGCACCCGGCGAAAACCGCGCAGCTTGTCGAAGAGCGCAAGCAGCAGAAACGTCGCCAGGGCGAACACCGTTTGCGTGCAGGTGACCTGGGGAAACGTGAAGCCGTCGCCATAGGCCAGCTTCACTACCGACCCGATGATGCCGTAGCAGGCGCCTCCGGCGAACACGATCAGCGAATAGCGCAGTCGCGAGCTTCCGTGGGCGCTCGATTGGACGAGGTTGTGCGCAGACGGCGTGTCGGGCATGGTTCAGCTTTCGGATCGGCAGGGGACGAGGCGGGCGCCGCCCGCAATGGCTTCGACGCCGAAGAAGCATTCTACCAATTCGGCGCATCGGCCGCACGGCCGTCGGAGCATCGTTGCCCGTTCGGTGCGCTCCCGGGTGCGATTCGCTCTTGCCGTGCGCATCGGCCGCACGGCCGCCGACGGGATGCGGGGTGTCCCGTCGGCGCCTCGCCGCATCCTTGCCGCCGCGCCCGCGAACGTTGGGTGGAAATATGGCCGCTCTCGCGCCCCGCAGCTTTCTCGCTGGGTACAATGGGCGCATCGAAAAGCGCGGCAGGCGCGCGGGTGGCCCATGGTGCCGCGACGCCCTGCCCAAAGCAGCCGTGCACCAGGTAAGGAGCCCGTTCATGACCGAGATGCAGAAGTCCATGGCCGTATTCGCCGGGTCCGTCAACCCGCCTTTGGCCGAGCGCATTGCCAAAGAGCTGAACGTGTCGCTGGGCAACGTGCGGCTCGAGAAGTTCGCCAACGGCGAGATCTACGCCCGCTACCAGGACAGCGTCCGCGGCGCCGACGTGTTCATCATCCAGTCGGTATGCGCCGGCAACGGCTACGACGTCAACGACGCCCTCATGGAGCTGCTCATCATGGTGGACGCCGCCAAGCGCGCCTCGGCCCGCCAGGTTTCCGCCGTCATCACCCATTACGGCTACGCGCGCCAGGACCGCAAGGCCGCCCCGCGCGAGCCCATCACCGCCAAGCTGGTGGCCGACCTGCTCACCGCCGCCGGCGTGGACAACGTCATCACCATCGACCTGCACCAGGACGCCATCCAGGGCTTCTTCGACCTGCCGGTGAACCATATGACCGCCATGCCCATCTTCGTTGACTACTTCCAGAACCTGGGGCTTGACAAGGATCGTCTGTGCGTGGTGTCGCCGGACGTGGGCCGGGCCAAGGCGGCCAAGAAGTTCTCCACCCTTATGGACTGCGACCTGGCCATCATGCACAAGGATCGTCCGAACCACAACATGGCCGAGATTACGGCGCTCATCGGAGATGTGGACGGCAAGATCTGCATCCTCAACGACGACATGATCGATACGGCCGGTTCCCTGGTTGCGGCCGCTGCCACCCTTAAGGCCAAGGGCGCCGACCAGGTGTACGCCTGCGCCACCCACGGCCTGTTCAGCGGCCCGGCTTACGATCGCATCGAGAACTCCGCCATCGAGCAGGTGGTGGTCACCAACGCCGTGCCCGTGCCGCTCGAGCGCCAGACCGGCAAGATTAAGGTGCTCTCCGTGGGGCCGCTGTTCGCTAAGACCATCAGCAACGTATACACCAACGGTTCCGTGGCCCAGCTGTTCGAGTAGGAAGCGCCCATGTACCTTGTCGTCGGCCTGGGAAACCCCGGGGAGGAGTACGCGCACACGCGCCACAACGCCGGCTTCGACGCCGTCGACCGCTTGGCCGAGGAAGTAGGAGCCCGTTACTGGAAGAGCGAGGGCGGGGCGCTTACGGCCAAGGGAAGCTGGCGCGGGCACGACGTGGTGCTGGCAAAGCCCCAAAGCTACATGAACACCTCCGGCGGCCCCGTGAAGACGCTCCTGAAGACCTACGGAGTGCAGCCCGACCACCTCATCGTCATCCACGACGAGCTGGACATCGATCCGGGCACTATTCGCGTGAAGTTCGGCGGAGGCCATGCGGGTCACAACGGCCTGCGCTCCATCTGCGACAAGCTGCAGACCCGCGACTGGTTCCGCATTCGTTGCGGCATCGGGCGGCCTCCGGGGCGCATGCCCGTGGTCGACTGGGTGCTCAGCCGCCCGAAGCGCGAGGCCGAGGAGGACTTCGCCCAAGCCTGCGACCAGGCGTCCCAGGCGGCGTTGCTCCTGATGGAGCACGGGCTGGAGAAGACTCAGCAGCAGTTCAACTAGGGTGTAGCAGGGCAAGCCCCCGACGCCTTTCCTCCGGATGCGCCCTACGATGGGATGGCGTCCGGTATAGGGTGACGATGCGGTTTCCCCAGGGTACGCCGCCCGCCCCGCGAGGACGGCCGTCCGCCCGTCCGCGGCCAGTCGGTTCTCTGTCGTCTTGGGGAAGACGCAGGACAGAGGTTGACTGACGTGATAAAATGCTACCTCGTCGTTTTGTTGTCAACCTTCGATGGGAAGTTCTAACATGGACCTAGCAAAGCAGGCGCAGATCGTTGATTCGATTCACGATACGCTCAACGATTTCGTAGGCCAGCGTCTGAAGGTGCGTGCCAACATGGGCCGCTCGAAGATCGTCGAGAACGAGGGTACGCTGATGCAGGTGCATCCCCAGCTGTTCATCCTGGAGATGGACCGCAAGCGTGGTCGCACCGCCCGCCAGTCCTACCAGTACGTCGACGTGCTCACCGGCATGGTGGAGCTTTCCCAGAACGGCGAGCCCCTGTTCCAGCCCTTCGTCCCCGAAGAGGGCGACGTTTTTTCCGACATGATGGACGAGCCGCTGGAGGAGAGCGTCCTAGCCTAGCGCTGGATGCGAAGCAGCGTTCGGCCTTCGCGTTTTCATGAACGAGCCTTAATCGACGGGCCCTTCCGCGCTCCCACCGAAAGGGGAGAGCGGAAGGGCCCGTCGGCATGTGGTGCGCTTCAGCCTTGACCAGCCCCGTCCTTCTGCGCCTGATGACGTATGGTGAAAGGGTCTAGCGACGTGCGGTACGCTCTAGCTGCTAGTTTTGGGATTGGGGAAACGGCAGGCCCTGATCGGGCTGGTCTTCAAGGAAGATGACCGTGCTTTCAGGCAGTCCCTCCTCGACGCCCGGACCCCGCTGCGGGCAATCCGCTTCACCTGACCCGAAGAACGACCCGATAAGGCGCGAAACAGCAATGATCCGCTCGTTCAGTTCCTGGTCTGCCGTGGCCGACATGTCTATCGCTCCTTCCACTGCGCTGCGGGTTGGGACGGGCGTCTCGCCGGGTGTGGGCAAGGACGGACGGGCTGTGTTTGCACTACGACTGCCCGCCTTGCACCTGCGCACTAATATACAACGGTTTGGAAACAAACGCTAGGGGTAATTAATGTTTACAAACCTGGAAAAGACCAGGTGATTCCTTATATATAAGGCGAATAGATATTCATAGCAAAAAGCTATGGTTTGTTTCTGCGCCTGGCTGGAGTGCCTTGCTTGGGAATGTTCGTTCTTGACAGATGCCCGCCGTTGCGGCAAAATAATGAGTCGCGCATCATGCGCACCGATCCGTGGGGATGTAGCTCAGCTGGGAGAGCACCACGTTCGCAACGTGGGGGTCGGGGGTTCGAGCCCCCTCATCTCCACCACTGATGGTAAAGGCGGCCACCTGGTAAACCGGGTGCCCGCCTTTTTCTGTTATGCGCAGCACGGCTCGTCGGATGCGTTGCGTGCAATCTGTCGGATGCGCACTGCACGATATGCCGGATATGCAGCGCACAACCGGCATGTCGTGCAGCGAATCGCCGGCTCTCTGAACTGGCATGATGCCCTGTCTTACCAGGTCAGAGAGCATGTATCGAGTTGTCTATTGTGCGGCCGAATCAACCGAAGGCCGCCTCTCGGCTGCCGCCGCCGCGTGCCCCGGCTGCTACTTGATGGTGAGCACCGGCACGTCGGTGTGCTCCTGCACGCCCTTGGCTACGCCGCCGAGCAGGCCTCGCAGGCCGCCTGCGCCATGGCGGCCCATGACGATCATACCCACGTTGTGCTCCTTGGCAAACCCTGCGATAGCGGTCGCAACGTCGGGGCCGACTACCGTGACGTACTTCACGCTGCCTTCGGGCACGCCGGCATAGGCTTCCGCACCGGCTTTCTCCATGGCGTCCATGGCGTGCTGCACGTCGATATGGCTCACCTTGTCGGCCTCGATGTAGTTGAAGATGGCCGTTCCTCCAATGCCCACGCCGGCTTCTGCGCTCAGCGCCGACAGGTCGATCGCTTCATCGACCACGGTGAGCACGATGACGGGCACGTCGGGAAAGTCCTTCAGAATGGTCGCGGAAACCTCCATAGCCTTGGTTGCGTGAACTGACCCGTCGAAGGGAACGAGTACGGTTTTCGAATCCATGATGGCCTCCTTGCGTTGTCCGAAGGGCTGCGTCCCTGCTTCTGCCGCAAGCTCGAGTGCTGGGGGGCGGACCCTTGCGCCTCAAATAAAACCCTTGAAGTCATCATATGCCTGCTCACGTATGCGGGAGCCAGTGTGCAGAAGTTGTCAACGCAGCGATACCTTTGCGGGAATTCGTCCGCTGGGCAACCTGCCTGTAAAGGTTGAGTTGAGATTGCGGCGGCAGGTCGAGGGAGCCCCTAGGAAAGCGCTATGATTTGCCAAGCTGCGTTCGTCCGGACGCGGCCTGGCATCGAAACCTGAACCTAACGCCAAGGAGGCACCATCATGGATCAGCGTGTGTACGAACTGCTTAACGACCAGATCAACAAGGAGCTGTACTCCTCCTACCTGTACCTGTCCTTCGCCGACTACTACGAGCAGAAGGGCCTGAAGGGCTTCGCCAACTGGTACAACATCCAGGCCAAGGAGGAGCTCGACCACGCCCTTATCTTCCGCAACTACCTGCATGAGAACAGCTGCGATGTGAAGCTTCTCGCCATCGATCAGCCCAACAAGGAGTTCACCGACTTCGTGCAGCCCCTGGAGGCCGCCCTCGAGCACGAGAAGTACGTCACCAGCCTCATCCACGCCATCTACGCTGCGGCCTTCGAGGCTCACGACTACCGCACCATGAACTTCCTGTCCTGGTTCATCGAGGAACAGCAGGAGGAAGAGGACAATGCGGAAACCATGGTCACGCGCATGAAGCTGTTCGGCGACGACGCCAAGGCGCTTTACGACCTCGACCAGGAGAACGCGGCGCGCACCTACAGCGTGCCCAGCCCTCTGGCCGGCAAGGAGTAAGCGCGCCCGTCGGCTGGCCGGCAAGGAGTAGGCGCGTCCGTCGGCTGGCCGGCGCGCTCGGCGAGGGCGTCGGGCTCGGCCTGTATCGGCTGCCTGCCTATCGGTGATTGCGCAGGCGGCATTACGTGGTTCAGATGCGAGGGAGGTGCCCTGAAGGCGCTCCCTCGCTTTGCGTTTTCGGCCGTCGGCGGATGGCTGCAGACTGCAAGGCAAGCCGGACCCTCGCGCTCCCGACCATATGGAGAAGGGGTTTGCAACGTCGTAATAATTTTGTACAATACCCGCCACCGATGGCTTTGCCATGCAACGCTTCCGACGACTGTCTTCGCCAAGTACAGGTCCACAAGCTTTTTGCGGCAACCCCGTCGCCAACGGGTTCGGGCGTTTGAACCGCCTGCCAAGCTGTCGGTATTCCTTTCGATGGGGCCGGGGTGCGCACCTCGGCCCCATTGCGTTGCCCTTCGAGCTAACCGCCTTCGGTCTGGCTGCCTGCTAGCTCCTTCGGCATGCCTCCACCAGCGCGGTGAAGAGGGCGGCATGGTCGGGAAGGTACTCGGGATGCCACTGGACGCCCAGGAAGAAGCGTTTCGACGGCGCCTCGATAGCTTCCACGATGCCGTCCGCATCCTTCGCCGACGGCACCAGTTGGGGGGCCACCTGGTCCACGGCCTGATGGTGCATGGAGTTCACGGCCAGCGAGTCGGTGTCGAAGATGCGCGAGAGCAGCGTGTCCGGCGCCACGTCGACGACGTGGGACGTCTCCTGGTAGGGAACCTGCTGGCTGTGGGATGCCCCTATGGCCAGGTCAGGAACGTGCTGGTAGAGCGTGCCGCCCAGGGCGACGTCCATCATCTGCATGCCTCGACAAATGCCCAAGGTGGGCAGGTCGGCCAGAAACGCCGCGCGGGCAAGCGCCTGCTCAAGCGTGTCGCGCTCGAAGCGAGCTGGCGCGGTTTCGGCATGGGGGTCTTGGTCGTAGAGGGCGGGGTTGAGGTCGCGCCCTCCCGAAAGCACCAGGGCATCCAAGCGTCCAACCAGCTCTTTCGCCTGGTCGTGCGCCTTGTCCTTAACGATGCGCTGCCATTCCTGCGGTCCCGATTCCAGCTGCAGCTTGCGGTGGCCGGCGTGCATGGGCGGGATGAGCACTACGGTGGTGCCTGTGTTCTGCAGAGCCGAGATGTATTCGATGGCCACGCGCTCGATGCGGGTGAGCTCGTCCGGCTGCTCGATTTCCGAGTACATGGTGGTGATGCCGACGATCATGGCGAACCTCCTGGAGCGTCTTCGCTGGTCCGCTCTATTGTAAGCAATCAGCCCCTCGTTGCGTCCAACCGTATGCGTGCTGAAACGAAAGATCGGCATGGCGGGCGCCCTGATGCTAGGTGCCGGGCGCCGGTGCCGCCCGCCTGCCCGGTGCGGCGGGGGCCGGCGCGCGCAAAAAAAGGCGCACCCGCGAAGGATGCGCCCTGTCTGCTCCGGCAATACGGTAGCGCTTCGGCTCTGCGCTACGCCTTGAATCGGTACCCGTAGCCGCGGACCGTTTCCACCAGCGCCGGGTCGTAGCCGGCGGATTCGATCTTGTCGCGCAGGCGTTTGATGTGCGTGTCCACGGTCTTGGTCTCGGTCAGGTACTCCCAACCCCAGGCGTCGCGCAGCAAATCCTCGCGGGAGACCACGCGCCCGGCGTTCTTCATAAGACTGGCTAGCAGCTCGAACTCGCGCGGGGTGAGCTCGATCTCGCCATGGTCGCCCGAAGCGGTGTGGGCGTCTTCGTCCAGCGTGATGCCGGAGGCGGTGATGGCGTGGTTGGCGCCCGGGAAGTCGCCGCCGTTGCCGCGGCGCAGCAGCGCGCGCACGCGGGCGATGAGCTCGCGCACGCCGAAGGGCTTGGCCAGGTAGTCGTCGCCGCCGATTTCCAGGCCCACCACCTTGTCAAGCTCGGTGTCGCGGGCGGAGAGGAACAGCACGGGCACCGACGTGCGCGCCCGCAGGCGGCGGCACAGCTCGTAGCCGTCCATGCCCGGCAGCATGATGTCCAAAACGAACAGGTCGTAGCTGTTCTTCGCAGCCAGGTTCAGGGCTTCTTCGCCGTTGTCGACGACATCGACCGTGAAGCCTTCCTTTTTCAGGGCGTAGCTCACGAATTCGGTTATGGAGGGCTCGTCGTCGCAGACGAGGATGCGGTGCATTGTTTCGCGCATAGTGTGCCTTCCGATCGTAGCTTGAAGATGTGCGCTTCGCTTCGCGGTGCCTTCGGGCGGCCGCGGTTTCCAGCGGTTCTACTCCCAAAGGCAACCTTATTGGTGACAATCGTAGCGTTTGCCCGACGGTTTCCCATCAACGCGTTATCATATCACCGAAACAATTATAACTATATCTTTCCAATGGTGACCTTCTTCCTAAACAAGGAGCCTGTAAATAATATGTTACTTGTAATAGATGTGGGAAACACTCATACCGTTATCGGCGTATTCCGCGGGTCTGAGCTGGTGCAACGCTGGCGCATGGCTACGAACAAGCTGCATACGGCCGACGAGCTTCGCCTGAAGCTGCAGCCGCTGCTGGCCTCTGCGGAGCTGTCGGCGCAAGACCTTGACGGGGCGTGCATCGCAAGCGTGGTTCCGAAGCTGACCGATGCGTGGGGCGAGGCGGCTTTCGTGCTTTTGGGCGTTATGCCCGTCATCTGCAACGCCCGTGCGGCCGGCGCCCTGTTCGAGACCGATTATCCCAACCCCAGCGAAATAGGCGCCGACCGCGTGGCCGATGCCGTGGGGGCGAAGGCTTTGTACGGCTCGCCAGTGGTGACGGTGGACTTCGGCACGGCCACCAACATGGAAGTGATCGACAAGGACGGGAAGTTCGTAGGCGGCGTCATCGCCCCCGGTATCGACACGTCGGCATCCGCCCTGACCGAGCGCGCCACCAAGCTGGGAGCCATCGATTTCGCCGACCCCCATACAGCCATCGGGCGCAACACCGCTGAGGCCATGCAGGTGGGCATCGTCTACGGCGAGGCCGACCGGGTGGACGGCATCGTGAACCGCATTTTCGACCAGCTGGGCTACCGGGCCCCGGTGATCGCCACGGGCGGCTTGGCCTACCGCGTAGCCAAGATTAGCAGCACCATCACCGACACGAACCCCGACCTCACCCTGGAGGGCCTGCGCCTGGTCTACAACGAGTTCGTGAGCAACCACGGCTAGCAGCCCCGCGCCCAGCCCGCACCGGCGGCCGCCTCGCTTTCCTGCGCTCCCGATTGCGCCGATGCTTGCCGCCGCGTCGACGCCCGCGCGGTTCTTCGTCGAGGGAGACTGCTCGTTCGGCGCGCGCCGTCCGTGTTGCGCTCTTCGGGCGCTATACTTTGCACCAAGCGAATCGGCCGAGGTGCGAGGGGCCGAACGGTCATCCGACGAGAAAGCAGGTTTCCATGCTCAGCGACATCGAGATTGCCCAGGCGGCGAACCCCAAGCATATTTCCGAGATCGCGCAGGCGGCCGGCGTTCCCCAGGAGTACCTGGAGATGTACGGCACGAACAAGGCGAAGGTGGACTACAACCTGCTGTCCGACCAGGAGCATGCGCCGGGCAAGCTCATCCTGGTAACGGCCATCAACCCCACGCCGGCCGGCGAGGGCAAGACCACCACCACCGTGGGTCTGGCCGATGCGCTTGCCAAGCGCGGCAAAAACGTGGTGGTGGCCCTGCGCGAGCCTAGCCTGGGGCCGGTGTTCGGCATCAAGGGCGGCGCTGCGGGCGGCGGCTACGCCCAGGTGGTGCCCATGGAGGACATCAACCTGCACTTCACCGGCGACTTCCACGCCATCGGCGCTGCGAACAACCTGCTGGCGGCGCTTTTGGACGCCCACATCCAGAACGGCAACGAGCTGGGTATCGACGTGCGCAAGATCACCTGGAAGCGCGTGGTGGACATGAACGACCGCCAGCTGCGCCATATCGTGGACGGCCTGGGCGGCAAGGCCCACGGCGTGCCCCGCGAGGACGGCTTCGACATCACCGTGGCCTCCGAGGTCATGGCCATCTTCTGCCTGGCCACCTCCATCACCGACCTGAAGGAGCGCCTGGGGCGCATCGTGGTGGGCTACACCTACGACGACGCGCCGGTCACCGCCCACGACCTGCATGCCGAAGGCGCCATGGCCGCGCTGCTCAAGGACGCGCTGAAGCCGAACCTGGTGCAGACCCTGGAAGGCACTCCGGCCTTCGTGCACGGCGGCCCCTTCGCCAACATCGCCCACGGCTGCAACTCCATCATGGCTACGCGCATGGCGCTGGCCCTGGGAGACTACTGCGTGACCGAAGCCGGCTTCGGCGCCGACCTTGGTGCGGAGAAGTTCCTGGACATCAAGTGCCGTCTGGCCGGCCTTAAGCCCGACGCGGTGGTGGTGGTTGCCACGGTGCGGGCGCTCAAGAACCACGGCGGCGTTGCCAAGGCGGACCTCGCCGAGGAGAACCTGGAGGCGCTGGAGGCGGGCCTGCCGAACCTGCTGCAGCATGTTGAGAACATCACCAACGTGTACAACCTGCCCTGCGTGGTGGCCATCAACGCGTTCCCCACCGACACGAAGGCCGAGCTCGACCTGGTGGAGGCCAAGTGCCGCGAGCTGGGCGTGAACGTGGCGCTCTCCGAAGTGTGGGCGCGCGGCGGCGAGGGCGGCCTGGCGCTTGCCGACGAGGTGGTGGCCTTGTGCGAGCACGGCGACGCCGCCGGCCGCAGCGCCGACACCTTCACCTTCTCCTACGACGATTCGCTCACCCTCGCCGAGAAGATCGAGGCCATCGCCAAGCGCATCTACCATGCCGACGGCGTTGTCTTCGAGCCCAGCGCCCAGAAGCAGCTGGCGCAGCTGGAGGCTCTCGGCTTCGGCGGCATGCCCGTGTGCATGGCCAAGACCCAGTACTCCTTCAGCGACGACGCCTCGAAGCTGGGGGCGCCCCGCGGCTTCACCGTCACGGTGCGCGAGGTGAAGGTTTCCGCCGGCGCCGGCTTCGTGGTGGCGCTCACCGGCTCGATCATGACCATGCCGGGCCTGGGCAAGAACCCCGCCGCCTTCAAGATCGACGTCGATGAGAAGGGCGTGATCAGCGGCCTGTTCTAAGGATTGCTGGCATGGGGTGCCCCGGCTTTGAACCGCATCCCGGTTCTTGGGCGGGGCGCCCCGGTTTGTCGCGAGCGCAACGCACGAGGGCGGGGTTTCGCAGGATTTCGAGCAGAACCCCGCCCTCGTGCGTTGTAATACGCGGCTTCTGATAGAGGCGACAAAACCGAACGCCCCCCGCTGGATGCTCTGGCGGGGGGCGTTCGGTTTCGGGGTTCTGCCGGCGTTGTGCTGCTGCGCCGGCCGTTGCTTCGCCCGGGGGCGCGCTTGCCGGGGCCCGGCTATACCACCAGCGTCACGATGCGCAGGGCGAACAGCGCCGCCGCAATCCACATGACCCAGTGCACCTCCTTGGCGCGGCCCTGGCAGATGCGCACAATCACGAAGGACAGCATGCCGAACATGATGCCGTTGGCGATGGAGTAGGTGAAGGGCATCATGATGAGGGCCAGGAATCCGCCGATGGCGCTGGCGGCGTCGGCGGAGAAGTCCATCTCGGTCACCGACGAGATCATGAGCAGGCCCACGAACACCAAGGCCGGCGTGGTGGCGAAGCTGGGGATGGCCAGGAAGATGGGGGAGAGCAGCAGCGACACCACGAACAGCACGCCGGTGGTGAGCGCCGTGAGTCCCGTGCGGCCGCCGGCAGCTACGCCGGCGCTGCTCTCGACGTAGCTGGTCACCGTGGAGGTGCCCATCATGGAACCGAAGACGGTGCCTACGGCGTCGGACATGAGCGCCTGCTTGGCGCGGGGCAGCTTGCCCTCCTTGTCAAGCAGGCCGCCCTTGCTGGCCACGCCGATGAGCGTGCCCGCGGTGTCGAACAAATCGACGAACAGGAACGCGAACACGATCACCAGGAAGTCGATGAAGTGGCTGGCCACGAATTCGAAGTTGAACTGGCAGAAGTAGGGGGCGGTGAAGGTGATGCCGCTGCTGAAGTCGGGCAGCAGCGAGTACACGCCGGCTTCGGGGTCAACCTGGTACCAGCCGATGGCCTGGGCGATCATGCCCAGCACCCACGTGCCCAGGATGCCCCATAGGATGTAGCCGGGCACCTTGTAGTGGTACATGACGGCCACCAGCAGAAGGCCTATGCAGGCCAGAGCCATCTCCGGCGTGGCGAACGAGCCCAGGTCGATGAGCGTGGACGGGTTGCCCACCACAACGCCGGCGCCCTCCAGGCCCACCAGGGCAATGAACAGGCCGATACCGGCGGAAATGCCCAGCTTCAGGTTGCGCGGCACGTCGTTGACCAGGGCCTCGCGGAATTTGCAGACGGTCAGCAGGATGAAGATGAGGCCTTCCACCAGCACCGCCGTGAGCGCCACGGTCCACGGGTCGTTGATGCCCTGCTCGGCCAGGGGAATGCACACCGAGTAGGCGAAATAGGCGTTGAGCCCCATGCCGCTGGCCAGCGCGATGGGGTAGTTCGCGTAGAACGCCATGAACAGCGTGGCGAAGGCCGCCGACACCGCCGTGGCCGTGAACACCGCGCCGGCGTCCATTCCCGAAGCCGACAGGATGGACGGGTTCACGGCCAAAATGTAGACCATGGACAGGAACGTGATGGTTCCCGCCATGACCTCCGTTTTGACCGTGGTCCCGTGCTCTTTCAGCTTGAAGAACTTTTCCATGATCCTCCTTTGCAGGTAGCGTGGGATTGCCGCGCTTTCCGTGCCGTAGAACCCGCCGGCGATTGCGCGCCAGTCCCGTCAACAGTGAAGAGCAGCATCATTGTATGCGCAAATCGGCTGCGCAGGCGCGGAAACTTTCAAGCGCAGCGAACGCGGGCGTGCGCGGGCGGCGGGCTTGGGCCGCTGGGCGCCGATGCGGGCTTCCGTAAGGTTTGGGGAACATGGCCGCGCGGGGAGTTTCGCTGGATTGGGGTGGGGTACAATAGCGCGACCGCCGCCTGAACGTGCCTGCGGGCTGCACGGGCGGTTCGGGATTCTCGCAACTGCGCCACCGTCGGGTCGGATGCTCGGCGGACGCACGATATCGAAGCGGAAGGCGGCATCCATGAAGGCACTCATACCTGCGGCGGGTCTGGGAACGCGGTTTCTGCCCATCACCAAGAGCATTCCGAAAGAGATGCTGCTGGTGGTGGATAAGCCGGCCATCCAATACGTGGTGGAGGAGGGCCTGGCGTCGGGGGCCGACGAGGTCGTCATCGTGAACAGCCGCCAGAAGCAGGCCATCGAGGACTACTTCTCGCCTGCGCCCGAGCTGGCGGCCGAGCTGCGCGAGCGCGGTAAGGACGCTTACGCCGCCCTGGTGGAGCAGGTGGCCTCCTACCCGGTGAGCTACGTCTACCAGGAAGAGGCGCTGGGGCTGGGCCATGCGGTCCGCTGCGCTGCCGAAGCCTGCGGCGACGAGCCCTTCTACGTGCTGCTGGGGGACGTGCTGGTGCCGGGCAACGCCATGCTGCCGGCTATGAAGCGCGTCTCCGACGAGCACGGCGGCGCCAGCGTCATCGCCGTCATGCCCGTGCCTTCCGACCAGGTGAGCCGTTTCGGCGTCATCGCCGGCGCCCGGGTGCAGGAAGGCTCCGGCGGGGACGTGTGGAAGGTGGACGGCCTGGTGGAGAAGCCGGCTGCCGAAGCTGCGCCCTCGAATCTGGCGGTGTTCGGCCGCTATCTGCTCAGCCCGCGGGTCATGGAGCTTCTGGCCGAGGTGCGCCCGGGGGTGGGCGGCGAGATCCAGCTGACCGACGCCCTGGACGCGGTGCTCGCCGAAGAGGAGATGTACGCGCTGGTGGTCAGCCCCGACGACGGCTACGACACCGGCACCGTGGAAAGCTGGCTTGACACGAACAACCGCCTGTACGCCCAGCGTTTCGGCGAAGGACGATAGCCAAACGCGATGGCCGCGTCGCGCGGGCGCGGCTTCGCCTCCGCGCGTCTGCGACCTTTTTAGAAGCAAGGAAAAAGACGGCCCGGGGAGAGGGGAACTCCACCGGGCCACAAGGAGGGGATGATGCGGCGCTTTCGCACCGCTCTGCTTCATAAGGGGATAAAGCAGAAGCAAACTGAAGGAGGGGAATCTTTCGTTTGCTGAGACAGATTATAATAGTTGACATTGCAGATGATATGTGCCACCCATGCACGTTTTGTGAATCGAAAGGATTTCCCCATGCCCGACATTCAGCTGCGTTTCGCCAAGGACATGCTGGTTTTGTCGTCGCCGGTGCAGGCGGCTCTTGAGAACCAGGGCTTCGATACGGCCAAGGACCTGGGGTACGCCTGCTTGGTGGAGCCCGAGCTGGTGCGCGGAGCGCTCATGATGAACAAGGTGGCCGGCGCCCAGGTGATGGTGGCTCCCACGGCCTATCTGACGCCGGCTCGCCTGGCCCACCAGCACCTGGACGGTCGGGCCCAGGAGGTGGCCGAAGCCGCCGTGGCCGTCGCGCGCAAGACCGAGCCCCAGCATCTGCTGCTGGAGATCGCCCCCTGCGGGCTGCCCTTGGACCCGTCGAGCAAGGCGTCGCTGAACGAGAATCGCGCCCAATACGCCGAGGCCGCTCGGGTGCTGGCGCCCTTCGACGCCGACGCGCTGTTCCTGAACGGCTTTGCGAGCGTCGACGACCTGAAGTGCGCCCTCATGGGCGTGCGCCAGGTGTGGGAGGGGCCGCTGTTCGCCTCGGCGGACGTGCGCGGCGACGGCATGCTGGAGGGGGGTCGCCACAGCTTCGAGGAGGCGCTGGAGGCCATGGTCGACCTGGGCGCCGACGTGGTGGGATTGCAGACCGGCGCGCCCCTGGCCGACGCGTTGGCGCTGGCGGGCAAGGCGGCGGCGTGGAACCGCCCGTCGTTGGTGCAGCTTTCCGTGGGCCCGCGCGACGACCGCCAGGGCGCTCCCACGGCGGAAAACCCCTACTACTGTCCGGATACGCTGGTGGAGGCCGCTACGGCTCTGCGCGGCTGCGGCACGCAGTTCCTTCGGGCCTGCGGATGCGCCACCCCCGCCTATACCGGCGCCCTGGTGGCCGCCAGCGAGGGCTTCGACGTGGTGGTGTCCGAATAGGGCGCCGAACCGTCGCGATTATCTGAAGGCTTCGAATCGCTGGGGCGCCGCTGCGCGTTCCGGACGGAAGGACGTTCATGGCGCCAACCGCATCGGGTCGCGAGCCCAGCCCCTACTATGGGGCGTTGCAAGACATGGTGGACTCCCTGTTCCCCGCAACCGACGACGATCCGGCCGCGGCGGTGCTCGCCCAGGCAGGGCTGGGGCCGCAGGTGCGCCGTCTGGACATCGTCATGGCCGCCGAAGCAGCCGACCTGCCCGACGAGCTGCGAGAGGTGGTAAACCTGCTGCCGCCCGGCGACTACACGCGCCAGCGGCTGTGCGTGCAGCTGAACTCCGCCATAGGGGGCCACGCCTGGGGTCAGGTGTACGGCACCGTCGAATAGCCTTGTCCCCGGCGCATCCGCACGTGGCTGCGGCTTGTCCCGAACCCAGCGCGCAATGCGGCGGTTGCGGCATGCAAGGGCCGGTCGGGCGCGAGGCCGCGGGTCTACGGCGCGGGCTCGGCGAGGCAGGCCGCCAGCCTCGCCGCGGCGGCAAAGCTTACGGATTCGCAGCCAATGTGAATAATCGATGAACCCCCCGGCGCTATCCTGCGAAAACGCGGCGATCGCATATGTCAAGCCTTGTCTGCGAACTTTTCTGCAAATACTATATGTGCGCTCTTCAACGAACGAACCCCACTATATATTGTGGATTGCGGGTGGCATTTTCGGGCACGCCGCGTAGCTCATCGGCGCGCGAAAACCCAGATGGTCACGAAGAAGACGACGGACGAAAAACAGCAGGCGAAGCGATTAGGAGATTGGACCTATGGTCACCACCATCATCAAGCGCGACGGGCGCACGGCTCAGTTCGACGAGGGCAAGATCGCCGAGGCGGTGGAGAAAGCGTTCCAGGCCTCCGGCGCCATGCAGAGCCGCAGCGCCGCCGACGAGGTGGCCGCCTGCGTGGTCCAGAAGCTGGAAGACGGCGCCATCGAGGGCATCCCCACCGTGGAGGGCGTGCAGGACATCGTGGAGGAGACGCTGGCCGAGATGGGCTTCGTGCAGACCTCCAAGGCCTACATCCTCTACCGCGCCGAGCGCTCCAAGGCCCGTGACGTGAACAGCCGTCTCATGCAGACCCTGAAGGACATCACGTTCTCCAAGGCCGCCGACTCCGACATGAAGCGCGAGAATGCCAACATCGACGCCGACACCGCCATGGGTACCATGCTCAAGTACGGCAGCGAATCTGCTAAGCAGTTCTACGAGATGTGCGTCATCGACCCGAAGTTCGCTCGGGCGCATCGCGAGGGCGACATCCACATCCACGACATGGACTTCTACACCCTAACCACCACCTGCTGCCAGATCGAGCTGCGCAAGCTCTTCCGCGGCGGCTTCTCCACCGGCCACGGCGTGCTGCGCGAGCCCAACGACATCTCCTCCTACGCGGCCCTGGCCTGCATCGCCATCCAGTCCAACCAGAATGACCAGCACGGCGGCCAGTCCATCTGCGACTTCGACTACGGCCTTGCCGAAGGCGTGCGCAAGACCTACCGCCGCCTGTACAAGAAGCATCTGGCCGAGGCCCTGGAGCTGACCACCGATCTGGACGACCCCCGCGGAGTGGCCCAGGCCGCCTGCGCCGAGGCCGAGGCGAAGACGGGCACGTGGGCTTCCATGGACATGAATTCCGAGTACGAGGACGTGGTCCGCGGCGAGCTGAAGATGCTCGGGCTTGACAAGTCCCACGCCGACAAGGCCATGGGCTATGCCGTCCGCCAGGCCCAGGCCGACACCGACCGCACCACCTTCCAGGCCATGGAGGCGCTGGTGCACAACCTGAACACCATGCACAGCCGCGCCGGCGCCCAGACGCCGTTCAGCTCCATCAACTACGGCATGGACACCAGCCCCGAGGGCCGTCTGGTCATCAAGAACATGTTGTTGGCCACCGAGCAGGGCCTGGGGTCGGGCGAGACCCCTATCTTCCCGGTGCAGATCTTCCGCGTGAAGGAAGGCGTGAACTACAACCCCGAGGACCCCAACTACGACCTGTTCAAGCTGGCCATGCGCTGCTCGGCCAAGCGCCTGTTCCCGAACTTCAGCTTCCTGGACGCACCCTTCAACATCCAGTACTACAAGGGCACGCCGGAAACCGAGATCGCCTACATGGGCTGCCGCACCCGCGTCATGGGCAACGTGTTCGATCCGTCCCGCGAGGTGACCCCCGGCCGCGGCAACCTGTCCTTCACCTCCATCAACCTGCCCCGTCTGGCTATTCGCGCCAAGGGAGACATCGACCTGTTCTTCGACCTGCTGGACGCCAAGCTGGCCCTGGTCACCGCGCAGCTGGACGAGCGCTTCGAAATCCAGGCCCGCAAGCGCGTCTACAACGCCCCCTTCCTCATGGGCCAGGGCGTGTGGATCGACTCCGAGAAGCTGGCGCCCGCCGACGAGCAGCGCGAGGTGCTCAAGCACGGCACCCTCACCACGGGCTTCATCGGCCTGGCCGAGTGTCTGGTGGCGCTTACGGGCAAGCATCACGGTCAGTCCAAGGAGGCCCAGAACCTGGGCCTGGAGATCGTGGGCCACATGCGTAACTACACCGACCGCGTTTCCCGTGAGCGCGGCATGAACTACACGCTCATCGCCACGCCGGCCGAGGGCCTTTCCGGTCGCTTCGTCCGCATGGACCGCGCCCGCTACGGCGTCATCCCCGGCGTGACCGACCGCGACTACTACACCAACGGCTTCCATGTGCCGGTGTACTACGACATCTCCGCCTTCGACAAGGTGGAGACCGAGGCGCCCTACCATGCGCTCACCAACGGCGGCCACATCAGTTACATCGAGCTGGACGGCGACCCCACCGACAACCTGGAAGCTTTCGAAGCGGTCATCCGCCACATGAAGGAGTGCGGTATGGGTTACGGCTCGGTGAACCATCCGGTGGACCGCGACCCGGTGTGCGGTTACAACGGTATCATCGGCGACGTATGCCCCAAGTGCGGTCGCCGCGAAGAGGAGCACGGAACCTCCTTCGAGCGCATCCGCCGCATCACCGGCTACCTGGTGGGCACACTGGACCGCTTCAACGACGCCAAGCGCGCCGAAGAGCACGATCGCGTGAAGCACCAGGTGAAAATGGACTAACCGTCGCTGGCCGCCCGCTGGCGGCAAGCTGCAGGCACGGGGAGGGCGAGGGCGCGCATGCCTTCGCCCTCTTCTTTGAATCGGGAGGAGCGGGTATGAATCAGTGGGTGGACGAACAGGACGCAGGTCAGCTGCCCTGTCTCCTGTACGGGCTGGAGGCCGACTCCATCGTGGACGGCCCGGGACTGCGCTTCGCCGTGTTCGTGCAGGGCTGCACCCACGGCTGCCCTGGATGCCACAATCCCGAGAGCCAGCCTGGCGGCGAGGGGCGCGGAACTGCCTCCACGGTGGAGGCCGTGTGCGCCAAGATCGCCGCGAACCCGCTTACCCAGGGCGTGACGCTTACCGGCGGCGAGCCCTTCGAGCAGGCGCCGGCCTGCGCCGCCATCGGGCGATGGGCCCGGGCGCACGGGCTGAACGTGTGGACCTACACCGGCTACCTCTACGAGGACCTGCTGGCATGCACGGCGGGGGAGCGATTGCTGCCCACCGTGGACTCGCAGGGCGCCAAAGCGCTTCTGGAAGCGACTAATGTGCTGGTGGACGGCCCCTTCGTGCAGTCGCGGCACTCCTACGACCTGAAATGGAAGGGCTCGGCGAACCAGCGGGTGATCGACCTGGACGCCACGCGGGCTGCAGGCAGCGTGGTGCTGTGGGAATCCCGCGACGTGTTTCCCGAAAAGCCCGCTTCCTGGTAGGCCCTCTGCGCGCACCCCGTCCGACGCCGGCGCAGCGTTGGGGCGCTGCGGGCGATGGCGGGCGGAATCCGGCCGGGTGCGGTAACTCCGAGCTGACAATCTTTTGGAGCTTGGGGCCGCTGCGCGCCGTCGTGCTACCATAGCTGTCATGGAATCGCTCATGCAGCATATCGAGACCATCATCCACACCGACTGGATGCTGACGGCCTTGGCCGTGGTGGTCATCCTGGCCATCACGGCCGTCGCGTCGCGGATCGCCACTCACGCCATCCGCAAGATCATGAGCTTCAACAAGCAGAAGAACCTGCCGGCGTCCTCCATCTTCGTGAACCTGGCCCGCGCCACCATCTGGGTGCTGGGCGTGTGCATCATGCTCTCCACGTGCTTCAACGTGAACGTGTCCGCCGCCATCGCCGCCCTGGGAGTGGGCGGCATCGCTATCTCGCTGGGCGCCCAGGATACGCTGGCGAACCTCATCGGCGGCCTGCAGCTGGCGCTGTTTCAGATCGTGAAGCCGGGCGACAATATCACCGTGGGCACCGTCACCGGCAGGATCTTGGACATCACCTGGCGTCATACGCGCCTGAAGAGCAGCGACGGCGACATCATCATCGTGCCGAACAAGATGATGAACACCTCCACCCTGGTGAAGACCGATCCAGCTGGCTTCATCGAGCTGTCCGTGATGCTGTCGGTCTTCAACAATCTGGACACCGTGGCCCAGGCCATTGAAGAGGTGGCGCTGCACGAGGCTTCCCAGGTGGGGCTCGTGGAAGAGGTGCCGCATCTGTATTTCACCAAAATCATCGACGATGCGGTGGTGGGTGTGCTGGAGGTCAAGATGACCAAGCAGGAGTACGTGGACGACGCCACCGACCGCATCGTACGCGCCATCGCCCCGCTCACCCGCCAGGAAACGGCTCTGCAAAGCTCCCAGGACCAGATCGGCGCCCTGAAGGACTTCATGGATAATTACGAGGCCGAGGAGAAGAAGGCCACCACCCGCAAGCGTGCGCGTCGCACAGCCGCCGACAAGCGACAGCCACGGTCGGCCGAATGGAAGGTGCTGCACAAGCTACGCCTGAAGCCGGTGAAGGAATCTGCAGCGCGCAAGGGATCGAGCGGCTCGTAGCAAGAGAGCAGATCGAAGTCTTGCGGCGAAGGGGTGCCGGCACGCTCGAGGTTTCGGGCGGATTGAGGGGCGTTGCTCGCAAGTAGGAAGGAATCAGCATATGGAACGAAGTGTGGCGTGGAAGGGGTACGGCGAGGCCGACCTGGCAGCCGTGGAGGCGCTGGCGGCGGATTACATCGACTTCATCTCCTGCAACAAGACCGAGCGCGAGTGCGTTGCCGCTGCCGTGGGGATGGCCCGGGGTGCCGGCTACGTGGACCTGGCGGCCGCTATCGCCGAGGGGCGGCGCCTGCAGCCGGGCGACAAGGTGTACGCCGTGGAGCGGGGCAAGGCCGTCATGTTGGTACAGCTGGGAAGCGCCCCGCTGGAGCAGGGAATGAACATCCTGGGCGCGCACATCGATTCGCCCCGCATGGACCTGAAGCAGAACCCCCTGTTCGAGGACGGTGACTTCGCGCTGCTCGACACCCATTACTACGGCGGCATCAAGTACTACCAGTGGGTGACACTGCCCCTGGCCATCCACGGTGTGGTGGCCAAGAAGGACGGAGCCGTGGTTGAGGTGACGGTGGGCGAGGACCCGGCTGATCCGGTTTTCTGCGTGACCGATCTGCTCATCCACCTGGCCAACGACCAGATGGGCAGGAAGGCCACGGAGGTGGTGGAGGGCGAGGCCCTGGACGTGCTGGTGGGCAACCGGCCCCTGGTGGTGGCCGAGGGCGAGGAGGCTCCCAAGGAGCCGGTGCGCGCTTTCGCCATGAAGCTTCTGGAGGACAAGTACGGCATCGGCGAGGAGGACTTCCTTTCCGCCGAGCTGGAGGTGGTTCCGGCGGGACGTGCCCGTGACCTGGGTTTCGATAGGTCCATGGTCATCGGCTACGGTCAGGACGACCGCGTGTGCGCCTACACGTCGCTGGCAGCGCAGCTGGCCTTGGCGCCCCAGGGCCTGGCACGCACCAGCGTGTGCATCCTGGTGGACAAGGAGGAGATCGGCAGCGTGGGAGCTACGGGCATGACTTCGCGCTTCTTTGAGAACACCGTGGCGGAGATCATGGAGCTGGCAGGCGAGAGTGGCCCTCGTGCCCTGGCGCGGGCCCTGCGCGCTTCTCGTATGCTGTCCTCCGACGTGTCCGCCGGGTTCGACCCAGGCTATCCCAGCGTGTTCGAGAAGAAGAACAGCGCGTTTTTGGGGCGCGGCCTGGTGTTCAACAAGTACACGGGCGCTCGCGGCAAGAGCGGCAGCAACGATGCGTCGGCCGAGTACGTGGCCCAGGTGCGTCGCATCATGGACGACGCGGGCGTGGCGTTCCAGACCGCCGAGTTGGGGCGTGTGAACGCCGGCGGGGGCGGCACCATCGCCTACATCCCGGCCGAGTACGGCATGGACGTGATTGATTCCGGTGTGCCGGTGCTTTCCATGCACAGCCCGTGGGAGGTTACTAGCAAGGCCGATATTTACGAGGCGTTCAAGGGCTACAAGGCCTTCGCGCTGTCCTAGGCTTCGGGGTTGCGCCGCCCCCCCACAAGAGCGACGTGTTACGAAAAAGCGCCCGCAACCTGGTTGGTTGCGGGCGCTGTGCTGCTAAGGGGCTCCGCTCGACGAAACGTCGGTCGGCGTCGGGATGAGGGGCTCCCGCCCCGCAAAGCGGCAGGCTGGGGCCTGGGGTCTTCGCCAGGTCGGCGAGTTCTTTCCGGGGCGGCCTTTCCTTAAGCGGCTTCGCCCTCGTCCTCCACCAAGGCCACGGCGGCGTCTGCCATAGCGGTGGCGAAGGCGCGCATCTGCTCTTCGCGGGTCTGCTCGCCCATCTTGTCGATGGTACGTCCCATGCGGGCGAACTTGTGCTTATCGGATTCGGCCATGCCCTGGTCGGGGTTGCAGCGACGCTCGTACTGCGGGTCGGACTGGTCGTGCCACAAACAATCGGCCACCGGCGCCCATTCCTCGCAGCGCTCGCGGGTCTTGGCGCACAGGTCGCAGGCGGCTTCCGGATGCTGCAGGTCGGTGCTGTGGGCGCCGGCGCGCTCCACCATCTCGGTCAGGCGACCGGAGTTCTCAAGGATGGGGCAGGGACGCAGCAGGTTGTCGTTGAAGGGCTGGCCGTAGTAGTACTCCATGAAGATGGGGCTCTGCAAAGCCTCCAGCAGCGACACCTCGCGGATGTTGGCGTTGCTGTAGTGGGCGAACACGCAAGGGTCCACGTCCCCGGCCGCGTTGATGTGCAGGTAGCGGCGTCCGCCTGCGATGCATCCGCCCACGAACTCGCCGTCGTTTTGGAAGTCAAGGGTGAACAGCGGCTTCTCCAGGCGCATCTGGCGCACGAAACGGTACAGGTGCTCGCGCTGCTCGGCGTTGGCCATAAGCTCCTTGGGGGCATCCACGCCCACGGGGAAGTAGGAGAAGATCCAGCAGAACAGCACTCCCTGGTCAACCATCCAGTCGAAGTACTCCTCGCTGGCGATGGAGCTGGCGTTCTCGCTGGTGAAGCAGCACGACACGCCGAAGGGAAGCCCGTGCTCGCGCAGAAGTCCCATGGCCCGCTCCACCTTGGCGTACACGCCGTCGCCGCGGCGGGCGTCGGTGGCGTCCTCGAAGCCCTCCACGCTGATGGCCGGCACGAAGTTGCCCACGCGCACCATCTCCTGGCAGAACTCCTCGTCGATGAGCGTGGAGTTCGTAAACGACAGGAAGGCGCAGTCCTGGTGCTTCTCGCACAGCTTGATGAGGTCGGTCTTGCGCACCAGCGGCTCGCCGCCGGTATAGATATATATGTGGCAGCCAAGGGCCTTGCCCTGCTCGATGATGGAGTCGATCTCGTCGAAGGTGAGGTTGAGCTTGTGGCCGTACTCCGCCGCCCAGCAGCCGGCGCAGTGCAGGTTGCAGGCGCTGGTGGGGTCCAGCAGAATGGCCCAGGGGATGTTGCACTGGTACTTGTCGCGCATGCGTTCCTGCTCGGGCCAGGCCATCAGGTTGCCGTCGATGGCGAAGGTTTTCACCAGCTTGTTGCGTACGGCCGGGTTCAGGTCCATGATCTTCATGATCAGCTGGTACCAGTTGTTCTTGGTGTCCAGCGCCGTGCGGAAGGCCTCGCGCTGGCTGGGGAACAGGCCCTCCGGCGCCACCTTGTCCAGGGCGTTCATGATCTTGGTGGCGTTGGTCACGGGGTCGGCCAGGAAGTAGTCGAACGCCTTCTCGTAGGCCATGTGCTTCAGCTGGTCTGTCGCCTTCATCGCATCCTCGCTCTCTGCGGCACCGGCCACCGGTGCCTGTCGGTATCCCTTTTCTGGGCCGGCTTCGCCTTCCGTCCCACCCCGCCCCGGGGTCTCCTGGGCAGGGGAGGCGGTGCCGCGCCAATCGGCACCGTCGTCTCTGGGTGCGAGGCTCCCGAAAACGAGGTCAAGTTGCTCCCCAAATGTGGAGTAACTGGCTTGAGTGGATTATAGGCAATAACGGTGACCTCGTTGCTTTCAGTTTGGAAACAGGCGAAGATGGGCAACACGGAACCGAGGAAGTGGGGAGAAAAACCATGGAAGCTGTCGCACGCACAACCGGACGCGTGGTCGTCCCCGCCTGCCCGGCGCGCCCGGTGGGAGGGGATGTCCTGCGGGACGGCAAGGCGGTTGGGGCGGGGGATTCGGCCAGGGCACGCGCCTTGAGTCCCGCACCCGCGCGGCTCGATGCTGCTGCGGGCGAAGCGTGCAAGCCGGCGCCAGCGGCCGGGGGCGACAGCGTCCGCCCCGTTCGCGCTCGCAAGGAGGACAAGCGCGCCCGGCGCAGCAAGGCGGCTATACGCTCGTCGCTGCTGTCCCTTTTGGAGGAGTGCGACTTCGACAAAGTGTCCGTCACCGCCGTGGCCCGAAAAGCTGGGGTCGACCGCAAGACCTTCTATAAGCACTACGGGTCGGTGGACGAGGTCTTCGACGACGCCGTCCGCGAGCGGGCCCTGGCCATCGCCGAGGCGCTCTCGCGGCAGACTGCCCGCCTTAATCGGCGCATGGACGTGACCGAGATGTTCCAGCTTCTGTCCTACGTGCTGGTCAAAGAGGCGTGGCTGACTGACCGGGCGCTCACGCAGATGCCTTCCGACCTGCTGTTGGACAAGGTCGAGGACCCGCTCATCCGCGTGTTCACCGAACAGGACATACTGGGGCTTTCCGCGCAGATGGGGCAGAACGCCGAGTACGGGGTCGCCTTCTTCGTGGGAGGGCTGCTCGCCTCGTTTCGGCGCTGGCTGGCCGCAGATTCGGAGCTTCCCTTGGAGCAGCTGTCGAGCGCCGTGGGAGCCGCCGTCGCCTCGGGTCTGGAGGGCATCGCCCGCCCGTGACGGGACGGTCCGCGCCGGATGTTTCCGCGCTGTGTGTTTTGGCTGGAAGCCCCCGTCCCTGCGCCGGCTGCGCAGTGGCGGGGGCTATACTGAGCATCCGGTTTTCGAATGCCGTAGGCGGGTAGGGGCGGCGCCAAGTTCCGAACCTGGTCAGGTCGGGGACGAAGCAGCCATAAGGGACCGCTGGCGAGCGTCCCTTCCCGCCTACGGCATTGTTGTATTCTCGGGCGCAGGGCAGAGCTGCCGCCGTGGACGTGCGCCCTTCAGGCCGAAAGGCAGTGCTCATGGCAATCATCGACTTCTTCGTCAACCTCCTGCGCGACCCCCGCGGGTTCATCGCCTCCTGGATTATCGCGCTCGGGCCCGTGTGGGTGTACTCGCCGCTGTTTCTCATCGTGTTCGTGGAGACGGGCCTGGTGTTCTTCCCCTTTCTGCCCGGCGACTCGCTGCTGTTCGCGGCCGGCGTGTTCTCGGCCGACGGCGGTGGGCTGCACCTGGGGGCCACCCTTGTGGTGTTCTACGCCGCGGCCATCCTGGGCAACACCTCCAACTACTGGATTGCCCGCGTGTTCGGCAGCCGTATCATCGACTCGGGCAAGGTGGGGGCCCTCACGCCCGAGCGCATGGCCAAGCTCGACCACTTCTTCGAGCGCTATGGCGGCCTTACCATCGTCATCACGCGCTTCATGCCCTTCTTCCGCACCTTCGCCCCGTTCATCGCCGGCACCGGGCACATGAACTTCGGCCGCTTCACCCTGTGGAACGTCATCGGCGGCGTCTCCTGGGTGAGCCTGTTCGTGTTGGTGGGGTACTTCTTCGGCGGCGTGCCCTTCGTTCAGGAGCATTTCGAGGTCATCGTGATCGGCATCGTGGCGGTGTCGGTGGCGCCGGCCGTGGTGGGGGCCGTGAAGGCGGCGCTGTCCTCCCGCAAGGCCAAGGAGGGCGACCCGGTGGCCCAGGCCGAGGAGCGCGTGCGCGAGGCCGAGTACGACCGCGACGTGGTGCGCGAGAAGGTGATGCGTGCCGAGCATGCCGCCCGCGACGAGGCCCGCGCCAGGGTGCTGGCCGAGCACGGCGCCGAACGGGACGTCCAGCGCGATGCCGAGCAGGCAGCCGATAAGGAGCGCCTGGCGGCTCGGCATGACGACCCCGAGCCGCAGCCCGCGCCTGCGGACAGCGATGCTTCGGATGCCTCGAATGCTTCGGATGCCGCCGAAAGCACAGCCCCCGACCGCGAAGGAGACGCGTAGCCCATGGCAGAGGCCCTCTACCGCAAGTACCGGCCGCAGATCTTCGAGGACGTGGTCGGGCAGGAGCACATCGAGCGCACCATCAAGAACGCCATCGAGCAGGACAAGGTGAGCCACGCCTACCTGTTCTGCGGCCCGCGCGGCACCGGCAAGACCACCACGGCGCGCCTGCTGGCCAAGGCGCTGCTGTGCGAGAGCGGCCCCACGGCCGAGCCCGACGGCACCTGCGAGATGTGCGAGCTGGTTGCCAAGGGCGAGCACCCCGACGTCTACGAGCTGGACGCCGCCAGCCGCACCGGCGTGGAGAACGTCCGCGAGGAAATCATCGGGCGCGTCCATTACGCCCCCACCCGCGGCCGCTACAAGATATACATCATCGATGAGGTGCACATGCTATCGGTCCCCGCCTTCAACGCGCTGTTGAAGACGCTGGAGGAGCCGCCGGCCCACGTGGTGTTCATCCTGGCCACCACCGATCCGCAGAAGGTGCCCGAGACCATCCACTCCCGTTGCCAGCGGTTCGACTTCCGCCGCATCGATTCGGAGTCCATGGTGTCGCGGCTGGGGGCCATCTGCACTGCCGAGGAGGTGGAGTGCGAGCCCGAGGCGCTGGAGCTGATCGCGCACCGGGCCGACGGCGGCATGCGCAACGCGCTCACGTCGCTCGAGCAGCTCATCGTGTTCTGCGGCGGCAACATCACCCTGGATGCCGCCGAGCGTATGCTGGGGGGCGCCGATTCCGACGGTGTGGCGAAGCTTATGAAGGCCGTGGGCGCCCAGGATGCGGCCGCGTGCTTCCAGTTCGTGGACGAGCTTGCCGAAAGCGGATCCGACGTAGCCACCTTCGTGCGCCAGATGGCCCAGTTCGCGCGCAACCTCTACGTGATGAGCCTGGCCGGTGCCAAGGTGGAGCTGCCCTTGGGGCCCTCGGAGCGACGCGAGCTGGAGGCGGTGGCCCCGGCCTTCGGCCCCGACCGCGCCTCCCGCATGCTGGGAGTGCTGGGCGATCTGCAGGTGGAGCTCAAAACCTCCACCAACCAGCGGCTGTCCTTGGAAATCGCCCTTACCCGCATGGTGCGGCCCCAGGCCGACCTGACCATGGAGGCGCTGGCCCAGCGCCTGGAGACCCTCGAGCGGGGATTCGCCGCGCTGTCGTCGGGGGCGGCTGCTCCCGGGGCGGCTCCTGCCTCGTTTGCGGCCCCCGCGCCAGCTTCGGCGTCTGCCGCGCCTGCTTCCGCGGCCCCTGCTGCAGCCCCTGCTGCGCCGGCTCGCCCGGTTGCGCCGGCTTCCGCCCCCGCGTCCCAGTCGTTCGTTACCCAGGCGAGCGCCTCGGCTCCCGCTCAAGCTGCCTCCGCCCCTGCGCCTTCGGCGGTCCCTGCGCCCGCTTCGGCGCCGGTGCCGACGGCTGCCGCCCCCGCGCCCCAGCCGACTGGTGCCGTGCAGGCGAGCGTTCCGGCTCCTGCGGCCCCTGCGCCGGCCGAAACGCCGGTATCGGCCGCCTCTGCTCCCTCCGGCCTGGCGAACCCGGCCGTGGTGCAGCGGCTGTGGCAGGCGGTGCTGGGAGCGGCTCGGGCACAGGGCGGTGGATTGGCGACGTTCTTGGGTTGGGCAAGCGCCTCGTTCAACCCCGCCACCGGCGGCATCGTCGCCACCTTCGACGGCAGCCAGCAGTTCGTGTACAACCAGGTGCAGAAGCCGGAGAACGTCCGGTTCGTGGCCCAGGCGCTGCAGACGACGTTCGGCCAGCCCGTTCCCTTCGCTTTCGCGCTGGGGTCGGCGGCAGGGGCAGCATCGGGTGCGCCCGTGTCCCAACCCCTGCAGCAGCCTGCGGGGATGGCCGCGTCTGTGCCTGCGGCCCGCCCAGCGCAACAGCCTGCACCTGCTCCAGCGCAGCCCGTCCAGGGCGGCGCGACTCCTCGGCCTGCCGCGCAGGCGGCCGCGGCGAGCTCGCCTGGCATCGTAGCCCCCACGCCGGCTTCCGCACCTGCGCCCGCCCCCGCCGCCCAGCCTGCAGCTGCCCAGGGCGCGCCTGCGGCGGCGTCGGCAGCGGCCGACACCCCGCCCTGGGAGGGCGGCCCGGCCTCTGCGACCGGGCAGGCGGCCCCAACCGCCGCTTCGTCGCAGCCTGCGCAGGCGGCCTCGGCCTCGCCGAGCGCTCCCGCCCAGACGCCGCAGCCGGCCGCAGCCGCTTCGCCGAGCAGCATGCCGCAGCCAACCGTGCCTGCAGGAGCGCCTGCGCAGCCCAGCGTCCCGTCGCCAAGCCCGCAAGCGCAGCCTGCTCCGACCGCGCCTACTATGGCCATGCCGGCTGAGCCGCCGGATACCACGTCGGCGGCCAGCGCCGCCCGAAGCGCGGCCGTGGAGGTGTCGGGCGAGGGCGGTGGAGCGGAGTACCTGCAGTCGGTGCTGGCAGCCGGCGGTTTCGGACAGGCCATAACCGTGTCCGACGTGTCGGGCGGCTCGGCAGGCTGACGCTGACGCCGCTGCGGCTCGGCGAACCGGCACCGCTTCGGCAGTCTGGCTGTCGGGCGTTTCAGTACCAGAGCAATCCATGGCGGCGCGGGCGGGAACCGGCCCGTTGCCGATGCGGAAGAGCAAACCACGAACCGAAAGGACCCCAGGATGGCAAAACGCGGAGGATTTCCCGGCGGCGGCATGGGCAACATGAACGCCATGATGAAGCAGGCGCAGAAGATGCAGGCGGAGCTGGCTCGCGCCCAGGAGGAGATCAAGGACATGACCTTCGAAGCCTCCGCCGGCGGCGGCATGGTGAAGGCCGTGGCTCTGGGAGACGGCTCCATCAAGTCCATCACCATAGACCCGGAGGCGGTGGACCCCGAGGACGTGGAGATGCTGCAGGATACGGTGCTCGCGGCGGTGAACGAGGCCATTCGCGGCGTGAACCAGCTGGGTTCCGACCGCATGAGCTCGGTGACCGGCGGCTTGAGCATCCCGGGGCTTATGTAGCATGCAGGCGGCTTCCTCCATACAGAAGCTGCTCGACGAGCTGGAGCGGCTGCCCGGCATAGGCCCGAAATCGGCCCAGCGCATCGCCTACTGGATCCTGAACGCCGACAAGGCCACGGCGCTGCGGCTTTCCCAGGCCATCGCCGAGGTGAAGGAGCAGGTGCGCTTCTGCAGCCGCTGCTACAACTACGCCCAGGACGACCTGTGCGACATCTGCAAGTCGCCCCGGCGCGACGCGGGTATCATCTGCGTGGTGAGCGAGCCGCGCGACATCCCGCCCATCGAGCGGACGGCGGTGTTCCAAGGGCTCTACCACGTGCTGGGCGGCGCGCTTTCCCCGCTGGAGGGCATAGGCCCCGACGATCTGCGTATCCGCGAGCTTATGGGCCGTCTGGCCTCCGAAGACGTTCGCGAGGTGGTTATCGCCACGAACCCCAACGTGGAAGGGGAGACCACCGCCACCTACCTGGCCCGGCTCATCAAGCCCTTGGGCATCCCGGTCACGCGTCCGGCCAGCGGGCTTCCGGTGGGAGGCGATCTGGAGTTCGCCGACGAGGTGACCTTGGGGCGGGCCTTGGAGGGGCGCCGGCCGCTTTAGGTCGAGCCGTTCGGGAGGGGGGTGCGTTTGTCGCGCGGAGGCTTCGATGGCCGGATGCCCGACAGCTTCGGCGCCTCGCTGTCCGGCCCTTCGATATCCAGGTGGTCGATACCGCCGGTTTGCCGTTGTCCGACGCTCCTGCGTACGTTCGGCATACAATGAAAGAGGCGAGCCCGAAAGCTCGCCTCTTCTCTTGCTAGAAGAAGAGTCCTGTCCCCTCCAAAAACAGGACCCCTTTCTTCGAGTGAAGTCAAAGGTTCGTGCGTTTTCCGAAAAAACGCATGGGCTAGTATAGCACCGTCGCCGCCCAGGCTTCAACTACTTTTTCGCGCCAGCCCGGGTCCCCGAGGCTGCACGCCCCGGCCAGCGAATCGTCCGCCAAAAGCCCTAGGTCCACCCGTCCGAAAGCCCGAGGCTGCCCCGCCCCAAGCCCCTAGGCTGCCAGTAGCCCATTGTCTGCCAGGACCGCTCGGCGCGGTTCGGGGCGAGTCGCGCCCTTCGACTGCGGCCGCCAACGCCGCAGCGGTTTGGAGGGGCTCGGCGATTTTGGGAAGCGGTGCGCGCGAACGGGTGCGAAGGACCCGGTTGTCTGCTATACTTCGCGGTTATTGCCAAGGGAGGGGACCTCGCAATGAGAACGAGCCATATCGCTATACCCAGCCCGGCCATCGCTGTGGTGGGACGTCATAATTCGGGGAAGACCACGCTGGTGGAAGCGGTCATAGCCGAGCTTTCCGCCCGCGGGCTGGACGTGGGCAGCATCAAGCACCACGGCCATGCCGGCTTCGACATCGACAAGCCGGGCAAGGACTCCTATCGCCATAGGGCAGCCGGCGCCACCGAGACCGTCGTGGCGGCTCCTGGGCTGGTTGCGCGCATGAAGACCATCGAGGGCGAGCTGGAATGCCGCGAGCTCGTGGCCTCCATGCCCGGGCACGACGTGGTGGTGGTGGAGGGGTACCGCAAAAGCGGGCTGCCCACTATCGAGGTCATGCGCTCGGGAAACGAGGCGGACCGCTCCGTGGCCGAGCTGTTCGCCCGGGGCGCCCGCGAGGGGTGGTCGCTCGGCGAGGACTTCTCGCAGCTGGCTCGGGGGGCGTCCCGGGGCGATGCCTCTGAAGCGCCGGCCGACCTGCGCGTGAAGATGCCCGATTCCAACACCGTGGCCGTGGTCACCGACATCGCCGAAGCCGCCCAGGCGGGCAAGGCGTTCGGCATTCCCGCCTTCGACATCAACGCCATCGCGGCCGTGGCCGATTTCGTGCAGGCCCACTACGCCCGCCCGAAGCTGACCGTCGTCATCCAGGCGGGCGGCCAGAGCCGGCGCATGGGGCGCAGCAAGGCCACGGTGCCTTTTGCCGGCCGCCCGCTCATCAGCCACATGGTGGAGCGCATGCTGCCCGTGGCCGACGAGCTGGTCATCACTACCAACGAGCCCGATAACCTGGCGTTTCTCCACGACGAGTACCCTCAGGCGACGCTGCGCCTTGTCACCGACGTCGTGAATCGCCGCGGCGCGCTGCCCGGGTTTCTGACGGCGCTCTCCGCTGCGAGCAACCCGTTCGTGGCGTTGGTGGCCTGCGACATGGCGTTCGCTTCGCCGGCGCTGGTGGCGGCGGAGGCCTCCAAGATGGCCGAATCGGAAGCGGACGCGGTGGTGCCGGTGAACAAGCACGGCTTCGAGCCGTTCCATGCGGTGTACCGTCGCGACGCGTGCCTTCCCCATGTGCGGCAGCTCGTGGAGTCGGGGTGCAACCGCATGCAGGAGCTCTACGATCGCGTGAGCATCTTCCCGTTTCCCCAAGAGCTGGTTCAGCGCGCCGAGCCCATGGGCGGATGCTTCATGAACGCCAACACTCCCGAGGAGCTGGCTATGCTGGAGCAGTTCTATCTCGAGCGCTAGCTTCGGGCGGCCTTCCGCGGAGGGCTTGCGCGGCGATGGCGGAAGTCGGGCCTGATGGTGTACACTGTGCCTTCGAGATATCGCTGCTTTGGCGCGTTGCTAGCGCCAAAGCTTCCGGATAGGGAGAGCTGCCATGCCGAACCTGGCCGACATCATGGAGGTCGCCGAAGCCCTTGAGACCAAGGGCGTTCTCACCATCGAGGACCGCTGCACGGTTGTGCGCAACCGCCATTCGAAGTGCACCAAGTGCTCGGACGTGTGTCCCACCGATGCCGTCTGGGCGCAGAAGAACAAGCTGCGGCTCAACCACGACCAGTGCGTGAAGTGCGGAGCCTGCACCACCGTATGCCCCACCGAGGCCCTGGTCCCGTTGGCGCCGCTGGATGTGGACCTGGCCGAGTCGGTGGCTTCCAGCATCGCCACAACCAAGGCCGAGGCGCAGGTCAAGATGGAATCCGCCTTCGCACGCGGCGACTACCGGCCCCAGCGCGGGGCTGCGCCG
Source organism: Adlercreutzia aquisgranensis (assembly GCF_943193145.1). Lineage (NCBI taxonomy): Bacteria > Bacillati > Actinomycetota > Coriobacteriia > Eggerthellales > Eggerthellaceae > Adlercreutzia > Adlercreutzia aquisgranensis. The sequence goes on from NZ_CALPDA010000003.1 coordinate 191,268, forward strand.
TCTGCTGCTTCCGGGTTGCAGGACGCGACGGACGAGCTGCACCCCGGCGAAGTAGCGCCCACCGACCAGGAGCTCTTCGAAGCCGCCCTGGCTGCCGAGGAGGGCACGGCGGTGTTCGCCTGCGCCCGCATCGCGTCCAAGCACGTGGGCGATCCGGGCAAGTTCGCCGAGGTGCCGTGCCTGGCCCGCATGGAGGAGAGCCTGCTTCTGGCCATCGCCGCCCGAGGGGTGCAGGACATCGTGTTCGTGGACGGCAACTGCGCTACCTGCAAGTTCCGCGCGTGCAACAAGGGTATCGACGACACTGTGGAATCCGTGAACGGCCTGGTGGAAGCCATGGGAGCCACGCCGCGAGTGCGTCGGGCCTCTCAGTTTCCTGCCTGCGCGCTCGTGGAGGACGTGGACGGCCTTCTGGGCGACGCGCGCCGCGATTTCTTCTTCCATACGAAGGACCGCGCCAAGGACGCGGTGGCGAAATCGGCCGAGGTGCTGGTGTTCAAGAGCAACAATCCCCAGATCGCGTCGTTGCGCGAGCGCATGATGGTGTCGGCTGAGGGGACGCTTCCGCAGTTCGACCCCGAGCGGCACCCCCGGGCGCTGGACGCCCTCTACGAGCTCTCTCAGCCCGACGGCCCGGCGGAAGACGAAGTGTTCACGCGCCTGTTCGGCAGCGTGTCCATCGATTCGTCGCTGTGCACCTCCTGCAACATGTGCACGGTGTTCTGCCCCACGGGTGCCCTGCGCAAAAGCGACGAGGTGCCCGACCGCGACGGCGAGGAGGAGGGTGGCATCGGCAGCTACCTGGAGTTTTCGGCGGCCGACTGTGTGCAGTGCAACCTGTGCGCCGACGCTTGCCTGAAGAAGTGCCTGGACGTGAGCCCTTTCGTGCCCACCGATGACCTGTTCAGCTTCGAGCCGCGCCTCATCTGGCGCCCCGACCCCCCCAAGCGCAAGGGAGTGCTCTCAAGCGTGCGCCGCTCGAAGTAGCCCCGGCCGCACAACCGGCAACTCGTGTAATTGATCTGCAAGCCCCTCACCAGGTGAAACACTGCATTATGCCTGTTCGGAGGACATGGCGGAAAAGCCTGCTGTGCGGCCTTTTTCGGGTATGCGACGGGAGGTGCACGAAGTGCGCGGCCGGTGGCGCCCTGCGGCTGGCGAGGGCAGCGGCGAGCTCGGGGTAGATAGGCGCCGGTTAGCCGGGTGGCCGGCGGGAGGTGCAGGGGAAAGGAGCCGGGGTTCTAGCTGAAGCGTCGCTGGCGGCCGCTGAGGCGGAACGCCGCCAGATAGACCAGCATGGCGGTGACCAGTCCGTTTATCGGCCCTATGAAGAACGGGATGTCGAGGATGCCGACAAGGGGCGCCCCGGCGAAGGCGCCGCCGGTCATGCAGCCCACCAGAAGGCCTGCAGAAAGCGACAGGATGCCGGGTGCCGACACGCCGGGCTGCACCCGCACATTGGCGGGCCGACCGCGCCGCACCAGCCAGTAGTCGGCTATGAAGGTGCCGGCCAGTGCAGGGCCCGTCGCCGAGAGCACGCTCAGGAACGACTGGAACGCGTCCAGGATGCCGCCTACGGCCAAAGCGATGCCCACCACGCCGGAGATCGCCGTGGGCAGCAGCGTTCCCTTCGACGAGGTGCTTTCCGGTTGACCGCCGGCTCCGTGCAGCATCACCGCGAACCCAAGCCCCGCCGAATAGACGTTGCCGGCGTTGACGGTCCAGGTGGAAAGCACGAGCGCAATCACACCCAGGCCCGGGAAGCCGACGGTGTTCATGAGCGCCGCCACGTCGCCCTCGCCGGTGAGGATGGCCAGGCAGGCCGCGGTCATAAGGGCCACGAACACGGCGGGGATCACGCCCGCGATGGTGGAGATAACGGCATCGGCTCGCGTGCGGGCGTAGCGGGCGAAGTCGCCCGAGGTGGCGCCACCGAAGGCGAACAGGCCCACGGCCATCTGCACGCCGGCGATGAAGCCCACGGCGTCGGCCGGCAGCGGCACATAGCCCGTCAGCAGCGACAGATCGCCGCTAGAGGCAAGCGACGCCCCCACGCCGTAAAGGCACACAGCGATGAGCAGCGGCGCCGCCACCGATGAAAGCCATGCGAGCCCGGTGAACCCCAGAAGAGCCGTGGCCAGCATGAGCAGCCCCAGCCCAAGCGAGCAAACCCAGGCGGGAACGTCCAGGGCGAAGGTGTCTGCCAGCATGATCTGCAGCGACGAGCCGCATACGGCCGTCTGCACGCCGAACCAGCCGATGGTCACGATGCCCACGATAAGCGCCACCAGGTAGCGGGCGCCGGTGCGCCCAAGGGACGGCTCGGCCAGGTACACCGTGGGAAGCCCCATGTCGCTGGCTTGCGCCGACACCAGGCACATGTAGGCCACCACGAACCCGTAGCCCAGCAGCACGGCCGCGGCGGCGCCGGGAATGGAGAGCCCCAGGCCCAGGGCCGCTCCCACCATGAGCGTGGGCGCGCTGAACATCCCTCCGGCACGGATGATGGCGATGGGCTTCCAGTCTTTAAGCTCGTCCGGGGCCACGCGAGCCGCCGAGTAGTCGGGCGTGTATTCGTTTGCGATACGCTCCATGCGCCGTGCCTCTCCCATGAACCTGACTGTGTTTTCGAAGGCGAAACTGCAGCAGTGTAGCACTGCGGCTTGACGCAAGATGCGACTTGAGGGTTATCGGCAAAGGGGGCGGACGGGCGGAACGGGGAGGGGCCGCACGCCCCGCCTTCTCCGTGCGCATTTCGAGGCCTTGGGTCATCTTGCAAAGTACCTGGTATTTCACTGGGTTACAATGAGAACGACTATGTGAGAAAGGTTTCCCCATGCGATACATGACAGCGGGCGAAAGCCACGGGCCCTGCCTGACGGCCATCGTCGAGGGAGTTCCTGCCGGGCTTCGGGTGTCCGAGGACCAGATCAACCAGGATCTGGCCCGGCGTCAGTCCGGCTATGGCCGCGGCGGTCGCCAGACCATCGAGCGCGACCGGGTGTCGGTGACCTCGGGCGTGCGGTTCGGGCGGACGCTCGGCACGCCGGTGGCGCTCGCGGTTGCCAACCGCGATTGGGAGAACTGGACCGAGCGCATGGCGGCCTTCGGCGAGGCTCCGGAAGGGCTCGTGCGCGAGGTGACGCCGCGCCCGGGCCATGCCGATCTGGTGGGTGCCCTGAAGGTGGACACCGACGACTGCCGCGACATCCTGGAGCGGGCGAGCGCCCGCGAAACCGCCGCCCGCGTGGCCGCCTCGGGCATTCCCCGCGAGTTTCTGGCCGAGCTGGGCGTGGACGTGCTTTCCTTCGTCGCCTCCATCGGGCCCGCGGCCATGAAGGAGGACGATCCTCTGGCCGCTGCCGCCTCCTACGACCAGCTGGCCATCGAGCAGAGCGAGGTGCGCTGCCCCGACCCGGAAGCCACCGAGGCCATGAAGCGCGCCATCGACCGGGCGAAACGCGAGGGCGAGAGCCTGGGCGGCACCTTCCGTATCGTGGTGAAGGGCCTCGTGCCCGGGGTGGGCGGCTACGCGACGGCCCGCGACCGGCTGACCTCGCGCCTGGCTGCGGCTCTGTTCTCCATCCCCGCGATCAAGGGCGTGGAATTCGGCCTGGGCTTCGAAGCGGCGCGCCGTCCCGGCTCCCAGGTGCACGACCCCATCGTGCGCGACGCCGTGTTCGGCTTCTCCCGCACCTCCAACAACGCCGGCGGCTTGGAAGGGGGCATGACCACGGGGCTTCCCCTGGTCATCACCTGCGCCATGAAGCCCATCCCCACGCTCATGACGCCCCTTCGCACGGTGAACCTGGACACGTTGGAGCCCGAAGACGCCTCCAAGGAGCGCTCGGACGTGTGCGCGGTGCCGGCCGCCGCGGTGGTGGCCGAGGGCGAGGTGGCTTTCGTGCTTGCCCAGGCCTACGAGGAGAAGTTCGGCTGCGACACCATGACCGACATCCGGGGCGCCCTGCGCGCCTACCGCGAGCGACTGAAGACGATGTCCCGATGACGGCCGTATCGCTGAGCGCGGGGGGAAGCGGATCGCGCGCCCCCATAACCGTGGGCACGCTTGCCAAACCGGTCTTCTTCGTGGGGTTCATGGGCGCCGGAAAGACCACGGTGGCCCGGCGGCTCGCCCGCAACTGCGGCGTGGCGGCCGTGGACATGGACACCTTCATCGAGCGGCAGGCGGGCAAGCGGGTGAAGGAGATCTTCGCCGAGGTGGGCGAAGAGGGCTTCCGCGCCGTGGAGACCGATGTGCTGCGTCAGCTCGCCGGCGGCGAAGGGCGCCTGGTGTCGTGCGGCGGCGGCGTGGTGAAGCAGCCCGAGAACCGTGAGCTGCTGGCCGACCAGGGCTTCGTCGTGTACCTGCGCGTGAGCGCCGACGAGGCGGCCGGGCGCATCAGCGACCGTTCCAGCCGCCCGCTGTTCCAGGACTTGGACGCCGCCCGCATGCTGAACCAGGAGCGCGAGCCGCTTTACGCGGAGGTGGCCGACGTGGTGGTTGACACCGCGGGCAAGTCGGTGGGCGCCATCGCTTCCGAGGTCCGGCGAGCTTTGTTGAAGGAGGGCGTGCTATGCCTGCAACAAAAGTAGTGGTGAACATCCCTGGCGAAGAGGCCTACGACGTGCGCATCGGCCAGGGGATCTTGCAGAGCCTGGGGGAGAAGCTTGCCCAGGTGCCGGCGCTGTCGAAGGCGAAGCGGCTGCTGGTGGTCACCGACGATACCGTGGCGCCCCTGTACCTGAAGCAAGCCAAGGATGCGCTCGGCGCTTTCGGCGCTCCCGTGGCCGACATCTCCGTGCCTGCCGGCGAGGAGGCGAAGTCGCTGGCCGTGGCTGGCGAGCTGTGGGAGGCCATGGCCATGCTGGGCCTCGGCCGCGACAGCGCGGTGGTGGCCCTGGGCGGCGGCGTGGTGGGCGACCTTGCCGGTTTCGTCGGCTCCACCTTCATGCGCGGTCTTCCCGTGGTGCAGGTGCCTACCACCTTGCTCTCCATGGTGGACTCCTCGGTGGGCGGCAAGACGGCCGTGAATCTGGAGGCGGGGAAGAACCTGGTGGGAACGTTTTGGCAGCCTGCCTACGTGTGCGCCGACACCGCCACCCTGGCCACGCTGCCCGAGCGCGAATGGGCCTGCGGCTGCGCCGAGGTTGCGAAGTCCGCCGTCATCGACTCCGACGACTTCTTCTTCTGGCTGCTCGGCAACGCCGACGCCATGGCCGCCCGCAACGCCGACGTGGTGCAGCAGGCCATTGCCCGCTGCGTGGTGTTCAAGGCGAACGTGGTCTCTCAGGACAAGACCGAGAGCTGCGGCGTACGTGAGTGCCTGAACTACGGCCATACCCTGGCCCACGGAATCGAGAAGCTGGCCGGCTACGGCACCTTCTCGCACGGCGCCGCCGTGGCAGAGGGCATGCGCTTCGCGGCCCGCATGGCCGAAGTGCTGCTGGGCACCTCGCCGGAGTTCGTGGAAACCCAAGGTCAGCTGCTGGACGCGCTGGGGCTGCCCGCGTTCGAGTGGCGCGCCCCTGCGGCAGACATGCTGGCCGCCATGAAGCACGACAAGAAGACCCGCGGCGGTTCCATCCGCTTCGTGCTGCCGCGCGACGTGGGAGACTGGGTGGTGCAGGCGGTGGAGGATGCCGTGGTTCTGGAAGCGCTCGAGGAGTGGGTGGCGGCGGTTTAGGCTGCTGCTTGCTTAGGCGCCCCGCGACTGGAGGCGAGGGGGCTTCGCTTATCCTCGCTTGCTTAGGCGCTTGGTTGTTGGCGGTGGGAGGACTTCGCTTGTCCGACTCGCTTAGGCGCGCTGAGGCCGAGAACTGAGGGGCTTCGCTTGTCCTCGCTCGTTTGCGCTTTGCTGTTGCGGATCTTTGCTGCTGCGGAATCGCTCAGCCCCTCCGTTCTCGGCCTCAGCGCGCGTGCGGGTTTTGCTGATGCGGAACTTTGCTGATGCGGAATCGCTCAGCCCTCCCACCGCCAACGGCCGAGCGCGTGCGGGTTTTCGCCGCAGTGGAACTGTGCGGCTGCGGAATCGCTCGGCTCTCCCGCGACCAACGGCCGGGCGCGGGCGAAGCGATTTTGCAGCGGCGGGTGCGGCGGTTTGTGGCGGATGCGTCCTGGTAGAAAGGAATGCTGTGAAGAAGTATTTGCTGATGAACGGTCCTAATCTGGATATGCTGGGGGTTCGTGAGCCGGGTGTTTACGGGGACCGCAGTTTGGCGGACCTGGAGGCGTTCGTGGGGGAGTACGCGGCGTCGAAAGGCGTGGGGCTGGACTGCTTCCAGTCCAACAGCGAGGGGGCGCTGGTGGATGTCATCCACGGTGCTTTGGGCGTCTACGACGGCATCGTGTACAATCCGGGCGCCCATACCCATTACTCCTATGCGCTGCGCGATGCGCTGGGCGGGGTGGACGTGCCCTGCGTCGAGGTGCACATCTCCGATGTGGACGCCCGAGAGCCGTTCCGTGCGGTCTCGGTCATCGCCCCCGCCTGCGTGGCCCAGGTGAAGGGGCGCGGGTTCCAGGGCTATTGCGACGGGCTGGATATTTTGCTGGGCGGCGCCACCGAGCGCTTGGGCGAGGGGTACGAGCAGCGCTGCGCCCCCGGACAGGTCGTCGTGGCTGCCCCTGCCCCTGCGGCGGCCTCGAGTGCGGGCGCCGGCGCACCGTCCGGCGATGCCGGCGAGCTCGGCGATGTCGACGAGGACGACCAAACAGGCCTCTTCGACGCCAACGCCTCGCGCCGTCGCCTGGCCCGCATGCGCGAGCGCATGGATCAGCTGGGACTTGGGGCCTTCCTAGTCCGCGACACCTCCAACATCCGTTACCTCACCGCCTTCGACGGCGTGTTCGACGATGAGCAGGCCCACGGGCTGCTGGTAACCCCCGAACAGGCGATTCTCCATACCGATTCGCGCTACAGCGAAGCGGCGGCTTCGGCGGCCCGTGCGTGCGGCAACGCGGTGACCGTGGACTCCTCCCGCCAGGGGCACGGGGCCTTCGCCTTGGGATGCATCCGCGAGCTTTGCCATAGCATCAGGCCCGACGCAGTGCAGTGCGGCGCCAGCTTCGTCCTGGGCATCGAGGACTCCATGGCCCTGGCCGAGTTCCGGGCGCTGGAGAAGGCGGCTTCCAACATCTCCGAGCCGGACGAGGTGCCCTTGGCCGTGTCGCTTCGGGAGACCGACGACGCGGTGCTGCGGCTTCGGGCCGTGAAGGATGCCGTCGAGATTGCCCGCATGAAGGCGGCCCAGGCCATCACCGACGCGGCGTTCGCCCATATCGTCGAGTACATGCGTCCCGGCATGACCGAGCGTCAGGTGCAGCTTGAGCTGGAGTCGTTCATGCTGGCCCGCGGTGCCGAGGGGCTCGCGTTCGGCTCCATCGTGGCGTGCGGCCCCAACGGCGCGAGCCCCCATGCCATCCCCGGGCAGACAGTGCTGCAGGCAGGCCAGTGCGTGGTGCTCGATTTCGGCGCGCGGACCTTCGGGTACTGCTCGGACATGACGCGCACGGTGTTTTTGGGCCGGCCGACCCCTCGCATGGAGGCGGCTTACCGGGCCATCCGCGCGGCCAACGAAGCGGTGGAGGCGGCCATCCGCCCGGGCGTGACCGGAGCGCAGATGCACGAGCTTGCCGAGCAGGTTCTGGCCGAGCACGGCTTCGCGGGGAAGATGGGCCATGGGCTGGGGCATGGCGTGGGGATCGACATCCACGAGCTGCCGAACCTCTCGCCGCGCAACCCGAACCCCCTTGCGGCCGGCAACGTGGTCACCGTGGAGCCGGGCGTGTATCTGCCGGGCGAGTTCGGCATGCGCTTGGAGGACTTCGGCGTGGTGACCGAGGACGGCTTTTCGGTGTTCACCGCCTCCACCCACGATATGGTCGTGATCTAGGGATTTGGGTGCCATGGAGAGCGTGCGCATCCTGGCCGTAGAGGATGACGAGGCTATCGTCTTGCGCGGGGCCTGATTTGGCCGGTCCAATCGTGCATACCGGGCAGGTTCGTGCGGAAAAGCGCTCCAACCTGCTTGGTATGCACGACTTCCGACCCAATAGTGGCGGCATTGCGCGCAACGCTCCAGCCGCTGGCACCGCGAGCCCCTTCGCCCCAACCCCCAGCCCGCATCCCGCCGACCCGACCCCTCGTCGCCATCCCGCTACCTGATCTTCCCCGCCCCAATCCCGCATAATCGGCAGGTTGACGAATTTTTCTGCACCAAACTGCCGATTATGCGGGATTGGGTGCGGGCGGTTCGGATGCGATGCGGGAGGTTGTGGCTCTCTTCTGTCGGACGCTGCGCCCCCTCGTTCCTTGCGGCTCGTCCCTGTCGGACGCTGCGCCCCCTCGCTCCTTGCCGCTCGCCAGTCGCCAGTGGCTGCACGTCCCCTCTTCCGTAGTTTTTGCGCAGGTGGGCGCGGGCGGCTATAATAGGGCGGTTGAATTGGACGCGGCATGGCCGGTGGGCCTGCAGCGTGAGCGAAAGGAAGCATCCGTGGCTATCTCTACCGCCGATTTCCGCAACGGCATGTGCATCGAGTACAACGGCAAGCTGTGCACCATCGTGGAGTTCCAGCACGTGAAGCCGGGCAAGGGCGGTGCGTTCGTGCGTACGAAGCTCAAGGACATCAAGACCGGCCGCGTGGTGGACTACACCTTCAACTCCGGCACCAAGTTCGACACGGTGCGCCTGGAGACCAAGAAGATGCAGTACCTGTACAACGACGGCGCCAACTACAACTTCATGGACAACACCACCTACGAGCAGCTGGAGATTCCGGCTGAGACCGTGGGCGACGCGGCGAAGTGGCTGAAGGAGAACGACGAGGCCAGCCTGCTGTACGCCGGCGAGGAGCTCATCTCCATCGAGCCCCAGATGTTCGTGGAGCTGGAAGTCACCCACACCGAGCCCGGCTTCAAGGGCGACACCGCCACCAACACCACCAAGCCCGCCACCCTGGAGACGGGCATCGAGCTGCAGGTGCCCACGTTCATCGAGATCGGCGACGTGCTGCAGATCGACACCCGCGACGGCCGCGTCATCAAGCGCGTGTAGCCGCCGGTCGCGCATCGCTTCGCAGAATCGAACGGGCCCGCCAAGTCGCGGGCCCGTTTCTCATTCTGCGGCGAAAAAGCTTTCGAGGGGGTGCATAGTAGAACGGGGCAGTCGGCGAGGACGGCCCCGTTCTACCAAATCGACGGTGCAGTCCGGAGGGGAAGGGCGGCACCGTCTTTGAAACAAGAGTTTCCTAGAAGCCGTCCTCCACGTCGCCCAGCTTGTAGGGGGCGAAGCTCAGGCCATAGGTCTCGTCCACGTACGCCACGGCATTCTTGCCCGCCATGCGCCCGCCGGTGTGGAGCCACCCCTGGGCGGTGCCGCCGAAGCCGTTGTAGGTGCGGTTGGGGCAGTGGATCACGCCCATGGAGTCCAGGCCGATGGCGTAGAGGCCGCGAATCTGGTCGCCGTTGGTGTCGATGACGGTCCAGTCCTTGTCCACCTCGAGGGCGCCGATGGTGCCGAAGGTGGCCTGATGGATCTTAATGGCGTAGAAAGGTCCTGTCACAAGCTTCTTTAGGAACTCGGGCGCCTTGCCGAACTCGGTGTCTTCGCCTGCGTCGCACATGGCGTTGTAGCTGTCCACGGTCTCGACAAGCACCTTCTCGTCAAGGCCGCACTGCTTTGCCAAATCGGCGATGGTGTCGGCCTTGAAGGCCATCTCCTCCACAATCGCTTGGTCAAGCGCTTCGTAGAGCGCAGGAATCGGCGTCTCCTTCACGATGGTGCCCTGGGAGTTGTAGCCGTCGAAGGAGGTGGTGTTGAAGCCCTCGTTCTTGATGACGTCCAGCACGTCCTTCGAGGCGATCATGTAGTACACAGCTCCGCCCTTGTAGTGGGTAAAGGGCTCGTCCTGGGTGCCTGCGGCGAAGTTGGTGTGGTTCTTTTCGTCCATGAAGCGCTTAGACGTCTTGCCGCCTACGGCGATGCAGGTGGCGTCGCCGGCTACGCCCATGGGGATGTTGTTCATGGTCTGCACGTTGTAGCGGCCGGTGCGGTACTGCAGCTTTTCCAGGGGCTTGAAGTCGTCGAACATCTCCAGCCAGTGGTCGGTGCCGAAGTGCATGGCGATGGGCATGCCGGCGTTGAACAGGTTCGCGCCCACGTTGCGGGCCGCCTGGATCATGGCGCCGGTGTCCTGGCTGAAGCCGATGCACTTGTAGAAGCCGCGCCATTGCTCGTCCAGAAGCTCGTTCATCATCTCGTAGTTGTGGGAGAAGCCGCCGGTGTTCATGATGACCGACTTGGCGTGGATGACGTACTCCTTGCCGGTCACCAGGTTGCGCGCCTTCACGCCGGTCACGGCGCCGCCCTCGGTCATGATTTCGTAGCCCTCGGTCTCCAGAAGCACGCGTCCGCCCTGGGACACCACTTCGTTCACCATGCTCTCCAGCCAGCCGACCACCATCTTGCGACGGTCCTCGTAGGTGCCCGGATCCAGGCGCGAGGAATTCAGGTTGTTGAAGTTGCACGAGTTCGGGGCGCCATAGGGGGCCTTCTCCTTGGTGGCAGGCGTGGTGCCGTAGTGCCAGCCGTGGGAGAACAGCCAGTCCACGGTGTCGCCGGAGTTGCGGATGTAGGACTCGATGCACTCGGCCTTGCCCACCATCTTGTCGTCCTGGGTGCAGTAGTCCATGTAGGCGGCCAGCACGTCCTCGGTGTCGGCGTAGGGAGTGCCGCCGTTGAACACCTCGGCGTAGCGGGTGGGGTTCACCATGAAGGACTCATGGGTCATGGACGACTTGCCGCCGATGCGTCCGGCCCGGTCGATGCCCACGATCTTCGCCAGGTTGCCCAGGCTGCCGGCGGTGCGGTTCTGGAACTCCTCCAGGGCGCTGCGCATGGCGAACACGCCGCCGTTGCCCAGGCCCACCACCAGCACGTCGGCCTCGATCTCCTCCACCTGGCCGGCTTCCACCTTCAGATCCACGGGCTCTTCGAACTTGGCTTCGGCGCAGGCAGGCTCGCCGGCAGCCTCGAAGGCCTGCTCGAGGGCCTTGCGCATGGCGTTGCGCACGCCCAGGCACGACTGGGTGGCGCCGGAGACGGTATCCACGTTGATGGACTGGTTGGCGATCACGCGGGGGAAGAAGCGGTCGATGACCGACTGCATAACCACTTCGGTCTCGCCGTGCTCGAAGCGGTCTTCCGGCGTTTTGATGTCCAGGATGGCGTTCTCGTTCACCGTGACGGTGACCGGCAGGTCGATGATGCGCCAAAAGCCGCTCTTAGCCGAGGCGGTGTAGGTGCCCGGCTTCATCTTGCGCTGGCGCAGGCCCTCTCCGATCATGGCCTTGCCGTAGGCCTCCTTGGCGGCGGAAAGAACGGCGCTTGCGGTGATGGTGGCGCCGGCGACGCAGTCCACGTCCACGGACTGGGCGTCAAGGATCGCCTGCTGCATCACGCGGATGGCGCGGCCGCCCTTGTTGGGGGTCTCCATGGGACCTTCGACGGACACGTCGGTGACGGCGCCCGTGTCGGTGTCCACCGTCAGGCTTACGGTCACGTCATCGGCGTAGCCGGCCTGGGTGGAGTCCGCCTCCACCACGCCGCGCCCACCAGTGCCCGCGCCCGCGTCCGGCTCTTCGGCGGACGCCGTCGGTTGGTCGTCGTCCTTCTTCGGCGTGGCGCATCCGGCCAGCCCCGCGGCGGCGCCCAGGCCCAGAAGCGACCCGCCCATGATGAAGCTGCGGCGGCTCAAGCTGCTGTCTTTCATATGCAATCCCTTCCTCTTTCGTGCGTGCGGCGCATCTCTTTGGCGAAAGCCTGGTTCGCGCCACAGCCGCCCTCTGCGGCATGGCCCCACTATGGGGTCGGAAGGGGAGAGGGGTCATCCTGCAAGGTGGTTGATTTTTGCGGAAACGGCTCTAGACCAGGCTGGTTGAGGGGCCCTCATCAGGGGAGACGCCCTCGATAAGCTCGATAAGCTCCTGCTGGCTGTGCACGCCGGTCTTCTGGTAGATGTGGATCATGTGGGTGTGCACGGTGCTTTTGGACAGGTGCTGGTCTCGGGCGATGGTCTCGCGGTTCTTGCCGCGGGCCAGCAGCTCCAAGATCTCGGTCTCGCGCGGGGTGAGGCCGCAGCGACTCGAGACCGCCTCGACGTGGCGGTCTAAGCGTGCCTCAAGACTCGCGGGCGCGGACGGCTCGGGCAAGGCTGCATCCGGCTGGGTAGTGGGGGATGCGATCTGCTTGATGGAGAACATCCAGAGGAACGAGACGAGCAGGAGCACCTCCAGCAGCCCTATGAAGAGGAAGAGCGCCGTCGGGTCGCTTCCCACGACAGGGACGATGACGTCCCCACTCATGGCGCCCAGGGCGCAGCCTATGTTCTTGGCCGCGACGAACAGTCCGAAGCCCAAAAAGGGCGACACCTTGCCGGCCTGTACGAAGCTGATGAGCAGGAAGAGCATAAGCACGTCGAAGAGCTTGTTGCCCGAGAGAAGAACGATGATGGGCGTGGTGCCGAGAACGGAGGGGTCGAGAACGAGCAGGAAGAGCCCCGCCGCCGTCACGGGCAGCAAGGCCTTGAGGAGGCTGATGGGCCTTACCGCTCCGCGCAGCAGGAAGATGGCTACCAGCAAGGCAGCTACGATGAAGTTCGCCACGAAGCGCGCTTGGAACACGTCCGCAACGGGCAGCAGGCTGTACGAGATGCTGGTTGCCGCCGACTGCACGAAGCAGAACAGCAGCATGGTGAGCGTTATGTTGGCGATAGCTCGCGCCGAACGCTTTCCGTCGGCGCTCGTGGAGCTGTCCTTGGCGCTCTCCAGCCGACCTCTAGTCTCCGCACGTTCCGTCGATCCGCCGTTCGGAAGCAGGTAGAGGACTGTCGCGACGCCGAGCAGGGCGAGGGATTCAACCATGAACAGTCCGCCGGTGACGAAGGAGGAGGTCGCTATGCCCAGCACGGCTGCCAGCAGGAAGGCTATGAGAAGGTTGCCGTAGGACTGCTTCTCGGGGTACGGGACGAACCTCTCGCCCCACCGTGCTTCGAAGTAGCCTCCGCACAGCCCTATGGCGACGAGGCCCGCATCCGTGTAGAGGGGGCTTGCCAGCAGCCCCCCGAAGAACGAGCAGCAGGTTCCCGCTATGCCAAAGCCCAGGAACAGCAGGTCGAAAAGCGACTCGCGGCGCCGGTAGGCGGCCGAGCGCAGGAGGCCTACGGTGGCGAGCGCCCCTGCCGCCAGGGCGAACATGAGTACGGTCGACCCGCCAGACCCGACGGCGACGGCATGGCGGGAATACAGAAGGCAGAGCACGATCCAGGCGCGCAGGAAGCCGTAGCCCAACAGGCTCGCAGAGAAAAGTTGCTTGAGATCCCTGGCTGTCACCGGGCATCCTTTCTGGGCGGCCGTCCAAGAACGCGAGTCGCTGTCGCCGGCTTCGACGGTAAGACATCCAAGCGATTATAAGGGTTCGCGCGAAAACCTCTGCGATGATTTGCCGGGCTGCCTCCGCTAGTGTGGCCAGCGCGATGTCTTTCGGTCCCCGCTCGCCTCTGCAAAGACCAGCTCCTAGGAGGCGAAACTTTTGCAGGCATACTCGGAAGAGTTCTCAGCGTGAGCGACTTTTCCTAGTATACAAGGAAAAGTCCGGGTCGATCAGACCTTGTCTCACCGGAGTCGGGAAAGCCTGCCCGGGATATGGGCGCAGCTTTCGGTGCGGGGGCGCGTGGATTGTGGAGGAGGGCGGCGGCGCGCGTGCGTATCGGGCGCAGCTGCCAAGGGACGCGATGCGCCGCCGTCCCTTGGCATGAATCTTGCAGAATGCTTCGTGAAGCATAAGACATGGTCGCTCTAGCCGCTGCGGCGTTGGGCGGGAAGGAGGCGCATTGTGGCGAAAACGTCGGAGATTCCCCAGTTCGGGCTTTTGTCGGGCTACCGGGTGGTGCTTATCGGGCTTTCCGTGGCCGCCCCCTTCGCCGCCGAGCTGTACGCGGAAAACGGCGCCGATGTCATCTGGATCGAGCATCCCACGGTAGTGGACATGGGGCGTACGTCCGGTCATGGCGGCAGCTGGCAGCAGGATCGCCGCAACATGCGCTCGCTGGCCATGGACTACCTGCACGGCGAGGGTCGCGAGGCGTTCCTGAAACTCATCGAGACCGCCGACGTGCTCATCGAGGCCTCCACAGGCGGGCGCTTCGAGCGCAACGGGCTGGGTGACGAGGCGCTGTGGGAGCGCAACCCGGGCCTGGTCATCGCCCATATCTCCGGCTTCGGCCAGACGGGCGACCCGGCCTACGTCAAGCGCGCCAGCTACGACCCCATCGCCCAGGCTTTCAGCGGCACCATGCGCATGAACGGCTTTCCGGGCATGCCCTCGCTGCCGGCCATGGTGTTCCCCGGCGACTACTCCGCCTCCTTCTACGCGTTCGGCATGACGCTTGCCGCCCTGCTCAAGCGCACCCAGACGGGCAAGGGCGAGTCCTTCGACATCGCCCAGTTCGAAACTCTGCTGCGCACCCAGTCCCAGTACCCCACCGACTACTGGCACTTCGGGGCCGACTACGTGAAGGAAGGCAGCCATAGCCTCATCTGCGCCCTTTACGGCACCTACGAATGCGCCGACGGGGAAGAGGTGTACGTGCTGTTCCTGGGACCGGGCGTGCTGAAGGCGGGCTTGCCCCTCATCGGCTTGGAGTACGGCGGCGATCTTTTCCCGGAAGGGGAGGGCATCATCCCCTACGGCAGCTATGCGGCGGACGTGGCGGAGGCGGCCTTCGCGGAGTTCCTCTCGAAGCATTCGGCGGCCGAGGTGGAGGACATCCTGGCCAACGGCGGCGTTCCCTGCTCGCGCATCATGGACTACGAGGCTTTGCGCAACCATCCCCACTGCCAGGCCCGCGGCATCGTTGCCGAGTGGCCCTCCAGCGACGGCAGCGACACCATCCCCGGCGTGAAGGTGGTGCCCGAGACGGCGAACTTCCCCGGGCAGGTGTGGCGCGGTGCTCCGTCCGTCGGCCAGGACAACGAGGACATCCTGGAGGAGCTGGGTCTTTCCGCCGACCAGGTTGCCGCTATGTACGAAAGCAACCTGCTGGGCAAGCGCCCCTACTTCCAACCCGGCGTGTAGACGGAAGCGTTCCCCAGCATGGCGGCGTGTCATTCGGCGTGCCCCTTCGCTACCCTGCGCCTCGATCGTTCCGAAAATTGTAGGTTGAAATTACCGAAAATTATAGGTTAAAATAGCCGAAAATTGTAGGTTAGAACAACCGAAAATTGTAGGTTGCAGATTTGAAACGCAGTTTCACCTGGACTGATACGGCGTGCTGGGTTAGCGTAAGGAGGGTTCTTGTGGTCGATGATCTTTCCGTGGAAGCCTATATGCCTCGCGTGGCGGATTCGCTGCTCGTCGAGAAGCTCTCCTACGCCGGCGCCGTCGAGATTCGGGGACCGAAATGGTGCGGCAAGACGGAGACGGCGCTTCGCCATGCGGAAAGTGCCGTGATGATGCAGGACCCAGACGAGCGCGCGAACAATCTGATGGTCGCGGAAAGCAAGCCATCCCTCTTGCTTCGAGGGGAAAAGCCCCTGCTTATCGACGAGTGGCAAGAGGCGCCCCAGCTCTGGGATGCCGTCCGCTTCGCCGTAGACAGGGAACGAATGCCGGGCCAGTACATCCTTACGGGGTCCGCAACCCCTTATGCGAAGCCACGCCATTCAGGAACGGGGAGGTTCTCGTTCCTTGACATGTACCCCATGTCTTCTGCGGAAGCGGGCGATTCTACTGCCGAGGTCTCTCTCGGCGCCCTTTTTGAGCGCCCTGGTGAGATAGAAGGTGTATCCCGGTCCGACGTCGAGGCCGTATCGCATTTGATATGTCGAGGAGGATGGCCCGGGGCAGTTACCGCTCGAAACGGCGAAGCCTCTTTGGAGATGGCCCACGATTACGTGATGGCCATAGCCGAGGAGGACATATCCCGCGTGGACGGCGTGTCCAGAAGCGCCCAGTACGCCCGTATCGTTATGCAGGAGTATGCGAGGTGCACTTCTACTCAGGCGGCACATCTGGCCATGAGGAAAAACCTTAAGGCGAGGAACACGGAGCTGTCTCGCGATACGGTGGATGCATACATTGCTGCGCTGAGGCGTCTTTACGTTATCAGGGATTTGCCGGCGTGGGAGCCCTCTCTCCACGCAAAGGCGCGCGTGGCTAAAACGCCAACCAGGCATTTTGTGGACCCGTCCTTGGCTGCTGCGGCGCTTGGGGCAAGCCCTCGGTCGCTCTTGAGGGACTTGTCCCTTTGCGGAATGCTGTTCGAGAGCCTGTGCGTCCGCGATCTAAGGGTGTATGCCCAGGCTCACAAAGGCGAGGTGTTCCACTATCGTGACGAAAGCGGGCTCGAGGCTGATGCCGTTGTGGCCCTGCGAGACGGAAGGTACGCTTTGTTCGAGGTGAAGATGGGGGCGCGCTTTGTTGACGAGGGGGCGCGCAACCTCATCAAGCTTTCGGAAAAGATAGACCGCTCGGTTATGGGGGAGCCTGCATTCTGCGCGGTTCTTACCCCAGGAGGCTACGCCCTGAAGAGGCCTGACGGAGTGTATGTGGTGCCGATAACCTGCCTCGCACCCTAACAGCGGCAGCCCTGCGGCCTTCGTCGACCTCGGTTTCGTTTCCCGGAAAACCGTTTCCCGGCGGAATTGCGCCCTTCGCTCCCGAAAAAGATACCGTTCGCCGTGATATTTGGCACGGAAGTTGCTTGGAGGAATAGCAGCCGGGCAGCAGGAGATGCCGACGGAAGGGGAGCGCAGAGGGAAGGCGCGTCTCCGGAAGAAGTTGGCATGAATGTTGCTTGCAAGGATCAGTGCGTCGTTTAGGTGCGACGGAGAGAGGGGATTCCGCATCGGGCGTCCCGTCCAATTACCAAGGAGGTAGCCTATGAAGTCAGCTGATCGTCCCAAGTTCGGCAACCTGCAGAGCCTGAAGGTTCTCAACGCGGGTGCAGTCATCGCCGCGCCCTTCGTGTGCGAGCTGTTCGCCGAGCAGGGCGCCGACGTTATCGAGCTGGAAAGCGTGATGGCTCCCGACATGTACCGTATGTACGGCGATGCCTGGTCCGTCGACCGCCGCAACCAGCGCATGATGACCCTGAACATCCCCTCTCCCGAGGGCAAGGAGATCTTGCTTCAGATGGTGAAGTGGGCCGACGTTCTGGTGGAGTCCTCCAAGGGCGGCACCTGGGCCAAGTGGGGCCTCACCGACGAGGTGCTGTGGGAGGCCAACCCCGCACTCGTCATCCTGCACATCTCCGGCTTCGGCAACTGGGGCGACCCGGACTACGTCCGCAAGGCGTCCTTCGACCCCATCGGACAGGCCTTCTCCGGCTACTCCAACCTCAACGGCTTCCCGGGCTGCCCGCCCAACGTGACCAAGCCCTTCACGGGCGACTTCGCCACAGCTCTCATGGGCGCGTGGGCCACGCTGGCTGCGGTCATCCGCGCCCGTGAGACCGGCGAGGGCGAGTCCATTGACTGCACGCAGTTCGAGTCGTTGGTGCGCATTCAGGGCGCCACGCTCTCCGACGGCATCAACCACGGCATCCAGCCCATGCGCATCGGCAACGAGGACCTGGTGGGCGCCTGCGCCGGTGCCCAGAAGTGCCTCGACGGCTACTGCCAGGTGGCCGTGGGCGGCGCCGGTCCCGTGCGCAAGCTGGTGGAGTTCTTCGGCTTTGCCGACGACCCGGACTTCCAGCCGCTGGGTTCCTACGCCTCCATCACCCGCGCCCCGGGCTGCAAGAGCCTGGACGACCCGCTGCCGCCGCGCGCTGCGAAGTTCCGCAAGGCGCTCGACGAGTGGTGCGAGGCCCGCACCGTCGAAGAGGTGAACAGGACCTTCTCCGAGATGGGCATCCCGGTTTCCCCGCACATGACCTACGCCATGATGCTGGAGGACCCGCACTACAAGGCCCGCGAGGTATTCATCGAGGTGCACGACGAGATCACCGACAAGGACGTCAAGCAGGTCAACATGATGCCGAAGTTCTCGAAGCATCCTGGCCAGGTGGTCCGCGGCGGCGCGAAGTATAACGCCGATACCGATGACATCCTGGAGGAGTTCGGCTACTCGCCCGCCGAGATCGAGCTGCTCTACGAGAAGGGCGTCATCAAGAAGGGCGAATAACCCTTTCGGCATGGAAAATATAGTCTTGTAATTTCCATGCCAACTGCTTAGCCTTACGGTGCGGGCTGCTTCGAAGGGGGCGCCCGCACTTGAGAGGGTAATGAGCAGAAACGGTAGCCGGTGGGTTCGTTGCAGAGGGCCTGGCGGCACGGTTTTTGCTCGTCGCACAGCGTGCCTGCGGGGTGCGGGCACGCAAGAGACAAGGAGAAAGAATGGGATCTTCACAAGTTAAGGGCAGCAATTACGCCTGGGCGATCGCGATCTCCTGCATCGCGTTCTACGCCGTGCCGCTGGGCTTCGCCGCCAACCATGCGGGCCTGTTCCTGACGCCCGTCATCAACGAGTTCGGCTGGTCTCAGACCGAGGCTTCGCTGTTCATGTCCATCCAGCCCTGGGTGGCCGCCATCTGCACGCCGTTCGCCGGCAAGCTGATCATGAAGTACAACCCCCGCTGGATCCTGGGCGCCGCCGTTCTGGTGTTCGGCCTGGCCAACCTCGCCTGCGCCTGGTTCACCGCTCCGTGGCAGTGGAACGTCTACGGCGTGCTCTACGGCGCGTCCGCCGCGTTCTGGATGTACATCGCCACGCCCACGATGGTCAACCGCTGGTTCGCCAAGAACAACGGCTCGGTCATCGGTGCCATCGGCGTGTTCGTGTCGCTGTTCGGCGCCATCATGAGCCCCATCATCGGCGGTTGGATTGCCACCTGGGGCTGGCAGCAGGCTCGTATCATCTGCTCTGTCATCGTGCTCGTCGCCGGCGCTGGTGTCACCTTCGCCCTGCTGCGCGAGTCTCCCGAGAAGATGGGCGTGAAGCCCTGGGGCTACGACGCCGCCGAGGCTGACCGCGCCAAGAGCGCCGAGGCCAAGGTCACCGAGGTCAAGGAGACCCAGGGTCTGACCCGCGGCGAGGCTCTGAAGCAGCCCGCTCTGTGGCTCCTCATCCTCATGGCCGGCATGTTCGTTATCTCTGCTTCCTTCGTGCAGCAGCTGGCCCGCTACGCTTCCACCAACACGCTGTTCACCGACGGTGCCGCCGTGGGCGCTCTGGCCGTGTCCGTGGCCATGGTGACCTCCATGATCGGCAAGTTCGGTCTGGGCTGGATCTCCGACCACTTCGGTGCCAAGATGTCCGGCATCGTGGCTGGCGTTCTGGGCGCTGCCGGTGCCGCCGTGGCTCTGGTGTCCGGCGGTTCCGAGATGATGTTCTATGTGGGCGTTGGCCTGTTCGGCATCGGCTACTCCGCTCTGAACGTGGTTCCGCCGCTGACCTGCCAGCAGGCTTTCGGCGACAAGGACTACGCCAGCGTGTTCTCCGTAGTCGCTACCGGTCTGAACGTGTTCTCCGGCTTCTCGGCCCTGATCTACGCCCAGATCTTCGACATCACCGGTTCCTACGCCGGCGCGTTCTGGATGAACATCATCTTCTACGTGCTGATCGTCGTCCTGGCCCTGATCATCGTTCCCATGGGCCGTCGCGCTTGGGCGAAGTAAGCTTCGCGTAAGGCACACTGCTCGGGGCTGCAAACTCGAGCTGCGGAAAAGCCCCTGCTTCGGCAGGGGCTTTCCTTTTTTGCGCCGACGCGCTATGGGGATGCGGAGAAAGCGGTTTCTCGGCGGAATGTTGCGTTCGGGCATGCGTTGGTCGCCGGGCGCTCGTCCCGAACCCGGTCATGCCCAGCAGCTTGCTTCGAGCCCGTATCTGCCCGTCGAGCTATCGGCCGAATCGCCTGCTACTGCTTGTCGAACCACGCCATGACGGCGTCGTAGACCGGCTTGTGGCTTTCGTAGATGGCGTCGAATGCCTCGCGCGCCGCGTTGAGCTCGGCCATGGTCTCGGGCGTAGCCTCGGGCGGCATGACGTTCAGGGCTTTCTGCAGGCGCCGCCGGGCTTGCTTGTACTCGCGGCTCTGCATGGGGTTGAGCTTCTTCTTGGCTACGGCGTAGCGCTCGTAGGCGGCATCCATGAGCGCGTAGCCCACCAGCATCTCGTCGATGCACCGCTCCATCCACTGGTCGTGCTCTGCGGCGGCTTCGGCTGCGGTCTTGGCGGCGGCTGCCTCTTCGGCGCTCACGTGCGACCGTTCGACGTGGGCCAGCATTTCCGTGCGCTTCTTGTCCAGGTTGTCGGCGTTGACGGTGAGCGTCCCGTCCTTGGCTATGGCGAAGCTGACCTCGAGCTTGGGCTTGCCCGCGCCGGCCCACTTCACATCGCGGATGCGCACCCGCCCCAGCTCTATGTTGTCGCGGACGAGCGGCCGCGTGCCTGCTACCAGGTGGAATTCGGCGGCAAGCTGGTAGGGGTCAACAGTGGAGAAAATCTGGGTGGTCTTGTAGGGAAGCTTCACGCCGGCGGGGATGACCTCGTGGGCGCGACCCCCCGGTATCTCGATGCAGATGGGCAGGGGCAGCGTGCCGTTTTCCGGTTCCAGGACGAACGCGACCTGGTCGCACTTGTCCATGGCGGGGGTTTTCGCCGAGTTCTTGAAAAGAGCCATGCTGGTAACCGCTTTCTCGAAGGTGTGTTGCTCCGTTGCTCACAGTGTAGCAAACAATCGGCCCCGGCGGCCTGGATGCGCTCCCGTCGATGCCGGACGATGCCCTCTTTCCATGCAAAAGAGATGCCAGCGTGGCACGGCTTTTGCTTGAAGGTTTTCCAGGTTCCCCAACACAACAAGGAGGAAGTGCATGAAAACGCAAGATTGTCCCAAGTTCGGACCGCTGCAGGGTGTGCGCGTCGTGAACCTGACCATGGCCATCGCCGGCCCCTTCGCCTGCGGACTTTTGGCCGATATGGGCGCCGACGTCATCGGCATCGAGAGTCCCCTTGGGCGCGATACCTCCCGTCCGCAGAACGAGAAGCTTCAGGGTTGGGGCACCCAGATGGAGCGCCGCAACACGCGCAGCCTGTGCATGAACGTGAAGGAGGGCGAGGGGCGCGAGTACTTCTTCAAGCTGCTCAAGGACGCCGACATCCTCATGGATGGCTTCCGCGGCGGCCAGATGGCCAAGTGGGGCATGCCCGACGAGGTGCTGTGGGAGGTCAACCCCAAGCTCACCATCGTGCACATCTCCGGCTTCGGCCAGACCGGCGACCCGGCTTACATCGGCCGCGCCTCCTTCGACGGCATCGGCCAGGCCTACGGCTGCTTCATGGAAATGAACGGCTTCCCGGACCGTCTGCCCGTTCTGGCGTTCCCGCAGGTGAGCGACTACTACGCCGGCTTCATGGCCGATCTGGGAGCGCTTGCCGGCTACATCAACGCCCAGAAGACCGGCAAGGGCGAGAGCGTCGACGTTGCCCAGTACGAGGCCATGCTTCGCTGCGAGGGCTTCTACGCGGTTAACTACCTCAACACCGGGGCCCTTCCCGTGCGCGAGGGCAGCCATTCCACCTCCTCGGCCGGCTACGGCACCTACATCTGCAAGGACGGCGTGCCCATCTACGTGCTCATCCTGGGCCCCGGCGTGGTGAAGAAGGCCGTCCCCGCCTTCGGCCTGGAGTACGGCAGCGACCTGTTCCCCGTGGGCACCCCCGTGGTGGCCTTCGGCACCGAGGCCGGCGACGTCCTGGAGGCGGCCATGGAGAAGTTCTTCTCCGAGCACGACGCCGAGGAAGCCGAGAAGATCATGCTGGAGTGCGGCGTGCCTTGCAGCCGTATCTACAACTTCGCCATCGCCGAGAAGGACCCCCACTACATCGCCCGCGAGAGCTTCACGGAGTGGAAGAACTCCTACGACGAGGGCACCATCCGCGGTGTGAACATCGTGCCGAAGCTCAAGCAGAACCCGGGCCAGATCTGGCGCGGCATGCCGCTCGTGGGCGCGGACAACGAGGATATCCTGGAAGAGCTGGGCGCCACCGCCGACGAGGTTGCGGCCATGTACGAGAGCGGCCTTCTGAAGAAGGAAGAGACGCCGTTCGGCTAAGGCGCCGGGAGGGTCGGCTCCCCGTTGCGTCCTGGTGCGCGGCGAGGCGTCGCAGAGGGCGCTTTGCGGGATAGGGCCGCTAGGCGCTTGCGAGCGCAGATGATGATCGCGGGGCGGGGCCACGGGCTTCGCCCCGCCTTTCACGAGGGAAGGAAGCGTTTCTATGGCGGGTCGGAAAGTCCATTACGCATGGGTCATCCTGGTGGCGTGCATCGCCTTCTACGCCGTGCCCGTAGGCGTCATCGGCAACTGCCAGGGCGTGTACGTGCAGCCCATCATGGACGAGTTCGGCTGGTCCCGGACCCAGACCACCCTCTACCTCATCGTTCAGCAGCTGGTCGCCGCAGCCACCGCCCCCTTTGCCGGCAAGGTGCTCGCCCGGTTCAACCCGCGCTGGGTGCTTACGGCCACCTCGGTGGTCTTCGGCGCAAACGCCATGGCCTGCGCGTTGTACACGCAGCCTTGGCAGTGGGTCGTCTACGGCGCCGTCTACGGCGTGTGCGCCGGATTCATCCTGTTCCTTGCGCTTCCCACCATCGTCAACATCTGGTTCAGGAAGCGAAACGGCCTTGCCATCGGCGTGGCGAGCGCGTTTATCGGCGTGTTCGCTGCAGTGTGCAGCCCCATCACCCAGGTGATCATCGACGCGTCGAGCTGGCAGACGGCCCGCGTGGTCATGAGCGTCGCCTGCATGCTGCTCTCCGCGCTGCCCACGGCCTTGCTGCTGCGGCGCAGCCCCGAGTCCATGGGCGTGCTTCCCTACGGGGCGAATCCCGAGCGGGCCGAGCGTGCGAAGGAGGGTTCCCAGGGGGCGAAGGCGTCGGTCACGTTGGTCGAACAGGGCGCGACGGCTTCCCAGGCCCGCCGCTCTCCGGCTCTTTACCTGCTGATTTTGGTGGCGGGCGGCTTCGGCTTCTGCGCCACGCTGGTGCAGCATCTTTCCGCCTACTGCTCCACCGGCGAGCTGGGAGCCATGGTGGGCGCCTACGCGGTGTCCATCGCCATGGTGGGCTCCATCGTTGGCAAGCCCGGGTTCGGCTGGCTTGCCGACAAGGTGGGAGCCGTGCGCGCCGGCATCACCTCCAGCGTGTTCGGCGCCGCCGGCGTAGCCATCATTCTCGTCTCCGGCGCGAACGCCGCGCTGTTCTTCCTCGGCACGGCGCTGTTCGGGCTGGGCTATTCGGCCCTGTCCATTGTGAGCCCGCTGCTGGGCAGCCAGGGCTTCGGCTCGGCTCATTTCTCCGAGATCTACTCCTGGGTGTCCTCGGGCATATCGCTCCTGTCGGCCCTGGCTGGCTTCGCCCTGTCCTTCCTCTACGACGTCACGGGCAGCTTCACGGCCGATTTCGTGCTGGTCATCGCCATCTACGTCCTGTGCGCCATCCTCTGTCCGGTGGTGGTGCGCTCCGCCCGCAGGCTCTGGGTGTAGCCCGCCTTCACCAAGGGCGCTTCCCGGCCACCGTGTTTCTGCCGGTTCCGTCATCGGCAGGCCGCGGCGAGGCTTTAGGCGCCGCTTTTCCGTCGACGGTTGGCACGATATTTGCTCAACTTACCGCTAAGGAATCCGCCTCGCAGCGAGGCGGGAATGACAGTTGCGGCTGCGGCTGCGCAGCGCAGAGGAACGTCAAAGGAGGGTACATGAGCTCTTCCAAGAAGGGAACCGTTTGGGCCTGGCTCGTCGTTCTCGGGTGCATCGGGTTCTACTCAATTCCCACGGGCGTCATCGCCAACACGTCCGGCATCTTCGTGGCGCCGGTCATGGACCAGTTCGGGTGGACGCAGACCGATACCACCATGTATCGGACCATCCAGCCCATCGTGTCCGCCATCGTCGCCCCGTTCGCCGGCCGCATTCTCCAGAAGGGCAACCCCCGCTGGATCTTGGCCATCGTCTCGGCTGCTTTCGGCTTGGCCTCCTGGGCGAGCGCCTATGCCACGGAGCTGTGGCAGTGGAACCTCTACGGTGTGGTCTTCGGCATCACCGCCGGCTTCTTCATGTACCTTGCGGCTCCCGTTCTCGTGAACACGTGGTTCAAGAAGAATGCTGGCATCGCCATCTCCATCACCGCGGCGGTGCTCTCCTTGATCGGTGCGTTCGCCAGCCCCATCGGCCAGCAGCTCATCTCCATGTACGACTGGCAGACCGCCCGCTCCATCATGTCCATCTTCACCACCGTGGTCTCCGTGGCGCTCACGGTGCTGTTCGTGCGCAAGAGCCCCGAGGTCATGGGGCTGCTTCCCTACGGCGCCGGCGACAAGCCCGGCGAGACCAAGGCCGAGGCGATGAAGGAGGCCGACGAGTACGAGGGCCAGGGCGCTACCATGGAGCAGGCGCGCCGCTCCCCGGGCCTGTACATGCTCGTGCTGGTTGCCGGCATCTTCGTCATGTGCGCGGCGTTCTTCCAGCAGATTCCCGCCATCTGCACCCGCGGCGAGCTGGGGGCCGCGGCCGGCGCCATGGCCGTGTCCATCATGATGGTAGGCGGCATCGTGTTCAAGCTGGTCCTGGGCGCCCTCAACGACATCATCGGCGTGCGCTGGACGGGCATCATCTCCGCCGCGGCCGGTGCCATCGGCATCTTCCTTGCCTACATCGCCGGCGGCAACGTCATGGTCTTCTACGCCGGCATGGTCATCTTCGGCGGCGGCTACGCGGGCCTTACGGTCATCGCGCCCATGCTCGCCCGCACCGCCTTCGGATCCATCAACTACTCCCAGATCTACTCCTGGGTGTCTACGGGCATCTTCGTGTTCACCGCTATCTCGTTCGTGGTCTACGGCATGATCTACGACACCACCGGCAGCTACGACCTGTGCTTCCTAGTGGTTATCGCCATGTACGTGCTGGCGGTAGTCTTGGTGCCGCTCACCATCAAAGTTTCGCAAAGGGCGTGGAAGAAGTAGCTTCGGCTCACCGCGGCTGGGGCGGGCTTTCGGGCTCGTTGCCGGCCGCTCGATCGATAATGGAACAGAAAGGGAAAGGCTGTCCGCATGAGCAAAGAGTACCCCATCCTCGGTTCGCCGTTGAAGGTCAACGGCGTGACCATGCGCAACCGTATGATCACCACCTCCATGTCCCCGGGTATGGGCTACGTCGATGGGGAGAACCATCCCACCGAGATGCTGGCCAACTATCTTGAGGAGCGTGCCGCCGGCGGTACGGGCATGATTATCCAGACCATCTGCCCTTGGAAGCGCACCAACATCGAGGGGCTGCATCCGCTGCCCTGCGCCTACGACGACAGCTGCGTCGACGAGCTGAAGACCTACATGGTGGACCCGGTGCACAAGCACGACGGCCTCATCTGCGCCCAGATCTACTGCGTTCACGACCTGAAGTTCGAGGGCGAGGACAAGGAGAGCGCCTACGGTCCCTCCGACATCGCCGTCATCCCTATGATGGGCGGCTTCAAGGCCATGACGCTCGAGCAGATCGCCGAGTTCAAGAAGATGTTCGTCAACGCCACCCTGGTCTGCAAAAAGGCCGGCTTCGACGCCGTTGAGGTCATGGCCGGCGTGGGCGGCGTCATGAGCCGCTTCATGAGCCAGGCCACCAACAACCGTACCGACCAGTACGGCGGAAGCCTTGAGAACCGCGCCCGCCTTACCCTGGAGATCATCCGCGAGGTGCGCGAGGCCGTGGGTCCGGATTACCCCATCGTGGTGCGCTGGTCGCCGGTGGACTTCATCAAGACCGCCAACGGCAGCGGCCTGTCCATGGAGGAGTCGCTCCAGATCGCCCAGTGGATGGAAGAGGCGGGCCTGGACATGCACGACCTGTCCGTGGGTTGGCATGAGACCAGCGTGCCCCTGACCACCAAGGGCATCGAGGACGGCCACTGGATGTACATCTCCGAGCAGATCAAGACCGTGGCGAAGAAGCCGGTGGGCCAGGGCTACCGCAACACCGACCCCACGGTGATGGAGCAGAACCTGCAGGACGGCAAGTGCGACGTCATCGCCGGTCTGCGCTACTCCATCGCCGACCCGGCGCTGCCGCTGAAGGTCATGGAGGACCGCACCGCCGAGATGCGCAAGTGCATCGTGTGCTGCCGCTGCATCGACGACGTGGTCTCCCGCGGCAAGGACCTGGTCTACTGCGGCGTGAACCCGCACCTGGGCGCCGAGCTGCTGCACCCCATGTACCCCAAGACCGACCATCCCAAGAAGGTCATGGTCATCGGCTCCGGCCCGGCCGGCCTGAACGCCGCGCTGACCGCCGCCCAGTGCGGCCACAAGGTGGACCTCTACGAGGAAGGCCCCCGCATCGGCGGCTGCGTGAAGATGAGCGCCATCTTCAGCCCCTACCATGAGCGCTATCTGGACTACCTGGCCCATCAGATGAAGGAGCACCCGGAAATCACCGTGCACCTGAAGACCAAGGTCACGCCCGAGCTGGTGGCCCAGGTGAAGCCCGACGCCGCCATCGTGGCCGTGGGCGGCAACCCCGTCGGCATCGACGTGCCCGGCTCCGACGGCAAGAACGTGGTCATGTCCCACGACTTCCTGGAAATGCTCAACGGCCATGCGCCCAAGGGCAAGAAGGGCCTGTTCAACAAGATTATGTGGAAGGGCGGCTCCTGGTTCCTGAAGGCCCACTACACCCCGTCGTTCGCCCGCGAGATGACCGCGAAGATGACCTGGCCCATCTCGCGCGAGGTGGCCATCATCGGCGGCGGCCTGCCCGGTTGCGAGCTGGGGCACCTGTGCATGGAGACCGGCCGCACCACCGGCATCATCGAGGAGGGCAAGAAGATCGGCTACGACGTGAGCCCCTCCGAGCGCTTCGGCCTCACCAGCCAGTTCAAGAAGGCCGAGAACGTGAGCCTGCATCCCCTTACCCGCGTGGTGGAGATCACCGAGCAGGGCGTGAAGTGTATCACGACCGTGCCCGAGAAGGACGCCAACGGCAAGCCGCTCAAGGATGAGAACGGCAAGCCGGTCACCCATGAGGAAGACCTGTTCGTGCCCGGCAAGACCGTGGCCGTGACCCTGGGCCTCAGCGAGAACCACGAGCTGTACGAGGAGCTTCTCCGCCAGAACGTCGAGGTGTACATGGCCGGCGACTGCAACGAGCCCGCCCGCATCGCCGACGCCACCAAGGCCGGCTACGTGGCCGCCTGCGCGCTGTAGCCATTCGCGCGAAGCGATTCCGAAAACGGTCCGCCTCCTTCGGGGGTGCGGACCGTTTTTCCGTATACATGCGAGGTTGGCACGAAATATGCAAAAGAAGGTCGTGCATGGATTTTCCGAACGGAAGGAACGACCGATGTCCGACAAAGACGTTGTGTACGCCGACGCCCCCGTAGACGGCGTCCAGGTGATCTACCTGAACCAGCCCGCCAAGAAGAACGCCATCTCCGCCGCCATGATGATCAAGCTCGACGGCCTACTGGCCGCCGCCGATGCCGATGACGACGTGCGCGCTGTGCTGCTGCGCGGCGAGGGCGACGTGTTCTCCAGCGGAGGAGACCTCAGCCAGTCCGACCACAAGCCCACGCCCGAAGAGGCCCGCGCCACGTTTCTGAACTACGTGCACCTCATCCAGCGCATGCGCACCATGGCCAAGCCCATCGTCGCCATGGTGGACCGTTACGCGGTGGGCGGCGCCTTCGCCATGACCCTGGCCTCCGATTTGGTGGTGGCGACCGAGCGCACCTCCTTTGTGCCGGCGTTCTGCCAGATCGGCATCATCCCCGAGATGGGCATGATGGACATGCTGCCCAAGCTGGTGGGCATGCAGCGCGCCAAGGAGATCCTCTACATCGGCGGCAAGATCCCTGCGGCCAAGATGCACGAGTGGGGCCTGGTGAACCGCCTTACCACCCCCGAGGAGCTGGAGTCTGCCGCCATGGACCTGGCCCGCACCGTGGCCTCCATGCCCGCGCCTTCCATCCAGATCACCAAGGGCATTCTGAACTCCCTGGCCGACGGCAACCTGAACGCATGCATGCAGGCCGAGTCCACGGCGTCGCCCTTCTGCACCACCACGGCGGCCTACGCCAAAACCATGGAGCGCTTCAACAAGTAGCTGGACGTTTCAACCGCGCAGGGTAAAGTGGGGGCGGGACGCAACTCCCGTCCCCGCTCCCGGCGCAGAGTGTGCGCGGGCTGCCGCGCCGCGCTTTCGAAAGGCGGATTTCTTCGCATGGATACGAACCGCTTCTCCAACGTTGCCGAGCCGCTGCTGGCGTCCGTCCGCCGCGTACCCGACCGCACGGCCGTGGTCTTCAAGGGACGGGAGCTGACCTACGCCCAGTTCAACGACGAGGTCAACCGAACCGCCAACGTGCTGGCCGACCGCCTGGGGCTGAAGGCCGGCGAGCGCGTGGCCTACCTGCTCCCCAACTGCATCGAGATTTTGGAGACCTACTACGCGGCCCAGAAGCTGGGAGCGGTGGTGGTGCCCATCAACTTCAAGCACATCGCCCGCGAGCTGGCCTACCTGCTGCAGTCCTCCGGCGCCTCGGTGCTCGTGTTCGCGGCCGACTTCGCCGAGAAGGTGGCCGAAGCGGTGGAGCTCATGGACGACCCGATCGCCCTTGCCTGCACGCGGGCCGGAAACGCCAAGGCGCCGGTGGCCAAGTCGCTGTGCGGCGTGGAGGTGGTCGATCTGGACCGGGCGCGAGGGGAGGCTTCCGCCGTCGAGCCCGAGCTGTTCGCCGACGCCGAGTCGTTCTCGCGCATCCAGTTCACCGGCGGCTCCACCGGCCTGCCGAAGGGCGCCTGCCGCACCCACCGCGCCGATTTGGTGGAGCTGGCCGGCGTGTTGGACTCCAACGCCATAGAGTCCTGCGAGCACCCCGTGGTGCTCATCCAGTGCCCGCTCGAGCATCATGGCGGCCATAGCTGGTTCACCATGGCCTTCGCCGCCGGAGCCACCCTGGTCATCTGCGCGGTGTTTTCGGCTGAGAACATTCTGGCCGAGATCGAGCGGCGTCGCGTCACCCACATGATCCTGCTGCCGCCCATCACCTACCTGCGGCTGCTCCATTGCCCCACCATCGACGACTACGACCTGTCCTCGGTGCAGCTGGTGCAAAGCGCCGCCGGCGCCACGAGCCATCGCATGATCGGGTCCATCTACCGCCATTTCCCCAACGCCGTGCTCAACTACGGCTGGGGCCAGTCCGAAAGCGGCCTAGGCACCACGCTGGTCATCACGCGCCAGATGCTGCAGGACAAGTCGCCGCTGCTGGAGAGCGTGGGGCGGCCCATGACGGGGCTCGATCTGCGGGTGGTGGACGAGGAAGGGCGCGAGGTGGGACCCGGCGTGGCCGGCGAGGCCCAGGTGCGCTCCGGCGCGGTGATGGCCGGGTACTGGAACCAGCCCGAGCTTACGCAGCGCGCGTTCACCGAGGACGGCTGGCTGCGCACCGGCGATATCATGGTGCGCGATGCCCAGGGCTACTGCACGCTGGTATCCCGCAAGCGGGACATCATCAAGTCGGGCGGCGAGAACGTGTTCATCGGCGAGGTGGAGCGCGTCGTGTCCGAGCATCCCGGCGTGGCCGACGTGGTGGTGCTGGGCACCGCCGATCCGGTCAT
This sequence comes from Adlercreutzia aquisgranensis, assembly GCF_943193145.1. Classification (NCBI taxonomy): domain Bacteria; kingdom Bacillati; phylum Actinomycetota; class Coriobacteriia; order Eggerthellales; family Eggerthellaceae; genus Adlercreutzia; species Adlercreutzia aquisgranensis. Next base: position 220,931 of record NZ_CALPDA010000003.1, read on the forward strand.
GGGCGAGGCCGTGGCCGCCGTCGTGCAGCCGGAACCGGGCGTGGAGCTGTCCAAAGCTGACATCCAGGACTGGTGCAAGAGGTCCCTCGCCAGCTACAAGAAGCCCCGCTACGTGCTGTTCGTCGACGACATCGGCCGCGACGATGCGGGCAAGGTGCGCCGCGACGAGGTGGCCGAACGCTTCGAACAGGCGAAGGCGGAAGTGGCCCCGAAATCCTATACCCAGGTGGTCGACAACCCGTCCGTCTACTGCATCTCGGTGCCTACGGGACTCAAGTCCCACGATCCCACCAACGCCTACCTGGTGGATTGCGGAGAGCGGGCGCTGCTGGTGGATACGGGCGTGTGCGAGGAGCGCTCCCTGGAGGCCATCACCCTGGCCCGCCGCCAGATCGGCTTCGCTCCCGAAGACGTGGACGTGTTTTTGACTCACCACCACTTCGACCATCGCGGTCTGGCCTTTTCCGTGGGCGGACCCGGCGGCCGCATTTTCATGACCCGCGCCGACGCCGACGCTGTGGCCTACGAGCAGACCGAGGCGTTTCGCCGGGAGCTGCTGGAAAAGATGGAGCGGCTGGGCCTTGGGAGCGCGGAGATGGCCGAGCTTGCGGCTTACGTCGCCGTGGCCGAGCAGGGCGGCGGCCGCTTCGACCGCGACCGGGTCACCTTCGTGGAGGACGGGGAGACGATCTCGGTGGGCAGCCAGGACTTTCGCGTGGTAGGGGTTGCCGGCCATACCGTGGGCCATGCGGCGCTGCTGCACGAGCAGAGCCGTTCGGTGTTCTTCGGCGACGCGGTGCTCATGGAGGTGAACCCTTGCGTCATGGGCTCCTTCGACGGCAGCGACGCCGATCTGGTGCAGGCGCAGCTGGACACCATGGAGCGCATCGCCTGCCTGGACTTTGACCGCGGCTTCGTGGGCCACGGGCCTGCCCGCCGCGTGCTCGCCCAGCAGCAGGTGAGGGAGCGCGCGCGGGCCATAGCCGACAGGGTGCGCTGCCGCTTGGAAGAGATTCAGGGGGCGATCGCGGCCAAGCCCGGTGCGGTTGGCACGGATGTTGCTAAAACCATTCCATGGAGCACGCGCACCGATTCCTGGTCGTCCGTTCCGTTCATGAAGCGGTTCATCATGTACTGCGAAGTGGACGCCTACCTGGAGCATCTGGTCCGTACCGGGGAAGTGGAGCGCGCGCTCGTAGACGGAGTGTGGAAGTACGCCGTGAAGGCGTGATTGAGAGAAGGGAAAGGAAGCCGCATGGATTTCAGCCTTACCGACGAGCAGGAGCTGTTGCTGGAGAGCGTCGACGAGCTCATGGAGCGCTACGGCACCGAGGAGTACTTCAAGCAGTGCGACGAAGAGCATCGCTGGCCCCAGGAGTTCACCGACGCCCTTCTGGAGAACGGCTTCCAGATGCTGGGCGTTGACGAGGCCTTCGGCGGCACGCCCGTGGACGTGCAGACGCTCATGCTGGTCTCCGAGCGCATCTGCAAGAACGGCGCGCCCATCTACGTGTACGGCAACCTGTGCGCCCTGAAGGACATGACCGAGTACGGCTCTCCCGAGCAGCAGGAGCAGTGCTTCGCCGAGGTCATGGCCGGCCGTCCTGGCTTCGTGCTGGGCTTCACCGAGCCCGGCGCCGGTTCCGACAGCTCGGCTGTGGCCACCACCTTCAAGCGCCGCGACGGCAAGGTGTACCTCAATGGCTCGAAGTCCTTCATGACCAACGCCGTGAACTCCAAGTACATGCTGTGCGTGGCCCGCGATGCCGACGACGATCCGGCCGACCCCAAGAACCGCAGCCGCGTGTCCATGTGGTGGGTGCAGCTGCACGACGACGAGGGTAACGTCATGCCCGGCATCAAGATCGAGCCGCTGGAGAAGATCGGCTGGAACATGGGCAACACCTGCGAGATGACGCTGACCGACGTCGAGCTTGACGAGAAGGACCTCGTGGGCGTCGAGGGCAACGGCTTCATGCAGGCCATGGTGAACTTCGAGGTGGAGCGCCTGATCGCCTGCGCCCAGTCGCTCGGTGCCGCCGAGTGCGCCTTCGAGGATGCCGTTACCTACGCCACCCAGCGCATCCAGTTCGGCAAGCCCATCGGCAAGAACCAGCTCATCCAGGAGCACATCACCGACATGTACATGAAGATCGAGAACATGCGCAACTGGGTGTACCGCACCGCGTGGAAGATCGACAACGGCGAGCCCGTGCAGATCGACTCCGCCGTGGCGAAGCTGTACTGCGGCCGCGCGGCCTTCGATGTCATCGACACCGCCATGCAGGTCATGGGCGGCATCGGCTACACCAAGGACTGCCGTATCTCCCGTCTGTGGCGCGATCAGCGCGTCTACCGCATCGGCGCCGGCACCGACGAGATCATGATCCACATCGCCGGCCGCGCCATCCAGAAGCCCTACGCCGCCAAATAACCAGCGCGGGCTTTCGGGGCGGCGAGCCCATCCGACGCCGCGAGCTTCGCAATCCTTCGCGGAGCTCGGCGTGCCGGATGCTGCGGAACTCGCCTTGCTCGGACAGTCCTCGCATCCCGTCCGTCCCGCCGAGCCCCGCGTTGCTCCGCGACGCGCCGGCGGACGGCCTCGCTGCCTCGGAGTCCCTCTGGCTGGCGGGTTAAGCCGAAGCGTTGCTGTTTGTACCATTGCAAAAGCGAACGAAAGGAACTGTCATGGCTGAAATCTTCTCTCCCGTCGACGACCTGATCGCCGAGGCGTCCACCATCGACGCCCTCGTGCAGGACTTCACCGAGGAGGACTGGAACCGCCAGGCCGCCTACTGCGACACCTGGACCCTCAAGGACGTCATCACCCACATCGCCTTCTTCGACTACTGCGCCGCCGAGCTTCTGTGCGGGCGCGGCGAGTCGGTGAACGCCGTGGCCGACGCCGCCTCCGAGCAGGACGAGCACTACCACGTGCTGGCCTACCAGGACAAGACCGGCGCCGAGATTCTGAACTGGTGGCGCGAGCAGCGCACCATCATGTGCGACAAGTTCATGGAGGCAGGCCCGAAGGGCCGCGTGCCCTGGGCCGCCGGCATCCCGCCCATGTCCGTGCGCTCCCTGGCCT